>QLUI01000135.1 GCA_018725345.1 Bacillota bacterium
GGGATGATAGACCCTCCGAGAGAGGAGGTAAAAGAGGCTGTAAAGGTATGTGAAGAGGCAGGGATAAAACCTCTTATGATTACAGGTGACCATAAGATTACAGCTATGGCAATTGGAAAGGAGCTGGGCATCCTCAGGACTGGTGAGGCAGTGAGCGGCATTGACCTGGACAGCATGTCGGATGAGGAATTAGAAAAGAGAGTCGAAAAGATAGAGATATACGCCAGGGTCTCTCCTGAACACAAAATCAGGATAGTTAAGGCGCTTCAGAAAAACGGCCATATCGCTGCAATGACAGGTGATGGAGTCAATGATGCACCGGCATTAAAGCAGGCTGATATCGGAGTAGCAATGGGCATTACAGGAACCGATGTCTCAAAGGAGGCATCGCATATGATACTCCTTGATGACAATTTCACATCCATAGTCTCTGCAGTAGAAGAGGGAAGAACTATATTTGCAAATATCAGAAAATACCTCGTATATCTCCTTACAGGCAACATGGGTTCGGTATCCGGCATGGTGGCAGCGCTCTTTGCTGGACTGCCTCTGCCCCTTTCTGCTGTCCAGATACTCTTTATTAATCTCCTCATGGACGGTGCGCCTGCAGTAGCCTTAAGTGTTGAGCCGCCAGAGCCCGGGGTTATGAAAAAACCTCCCCGTAATCCCAAAGAAAGCATCTTTAACCGTCATGCACTCGCATTTATTCCATTAATGGGAATATGGATCGCTTTATGTGCGTTCGGACTTTTTATTTATAACCTCCAAGGCGATAATCTCGAAGAGGCAATGACGGTATTTTTTGCAGTAATCATCTCCATGAGGCTTATGAATGCCCTGAACTGCAAATCTGCTGATACATCCCTTTTTAAGCTGGGGATATTCTCTAACAAGTGGTTGATCCTTGCCATGGCGAGTTCATTCCTCCTGATGCTGGCGGCAATATATGTGCCGACCCTCAGGGTGGCATTCGGGACAGTTCCCTTAACATCCTCTGACTGGTTGATGATTGCAGTAGCGGCTTTCTCGGTCATCATTGTTGACGAGATACGCAAGGTCGTAAGGGCTAAATGATAGCACTTCAAGAAAGAGGTCTTTCCTCTACGGTCTCGAACCCATATGCATCAACATCGTCAAAAGACGAAATTTTATATATGATGATGCGCTATAAAATATTCCGCACACATAATCATTATCAATCATTCGTGTGAAAAGGGTGAGATGCATTTCCCTATTATTCTCTTCCTCACGAAAAACTGGCTGGAATCTCATATGGCATCAGCAATATGTTCGCAAAAAGATTATAAGGTCGTCCCCGGTCCCGAGGCATACCTCTCGCCAGCGGCCGCATCGATGGGCATAGTGCTTCCTGAAAAGGGGCAGGGATTGATTGAGGGACAGATCGTGTCCGAGAAGGTGGCGATGGAGGCAATTGCCAAAAAATTACTGGGCGCCAAAAATCCTACGTTTTTCCCTGGGCCAAATGTGTTGTGGGCAGTGTCAGAAAAGGCGGTAGCCAAGGCAGTCGCACTGCAGGAGATGGTAAAAGCGGTGCCAGGCATGAAAATCATACCGATGCCAGATTACAGACCTAAGTATCCGATGATCAATCCAGAGGTGGAGATCAATCCCAATCACCCCAACTTGACGATATGGCACAACGAGATAGATGTATGCGTTTTTGCCGGGGTTCACTGCCATTATGCAAACCTGGCTTTGAAGATCATCAGGGGCGGAACCGATTGTTATACGATAGCGCTATGTGCCAATCCAGGCCACGAGGATGCGATGATATCTCTTAGAGATGTCCATGTCGAGGATATACGAAGGTTGACGAAGGTCATTGAAAGACTTAGAGAGGGGTCGAAATGAAGGAAAGAAAGGTGGTGGACCCCGAATACCTGCTCAAAGAAGCTCCGCGTGAAAAGAAATTTTTGATTGGAAACGAGGCAGTTGCCGAGGCGGTGAAGCGGGCAAATGTCGACATAGGAGTTTCATATCCCATTACGCCGCAGAGCGAGGCCATGCATTTAGTAGGAGATATTTATGCAGAGGGGTATCTGAAGGATTATTATCGGGCTGAACACGAACTTGGCGCAATGGCCGCTGTAGCGGGTGCAGCGATGGGTGGCGCTAGAACTTTCACTGCTACATCTGGACCTGGCACATTGAGGGCATTTGAGATGTTTCCCTGCTGGGCGGGTGCGAGATTGCCCATTGTATGTGCATTTATGTGCAGGGGCGTGAATTCCCCACTGACCATTCAGCCAGATAACATTGAGATTGGGTGGCTGATGGACACGGGAATGCTGATATTTCATGCCGAGAACCCCCAGGAATTCTTTGATATGCTTCTTCAGGCATATGTCATAGCCGAACAACCCGATGTGCACATACCAGTTGGCGTGTGTGCAGACGGCTTCTTTGTCACGCATACAAGGGAAATTGTTGAGGTAACGCCAGAAGACGAGATGCTGCCCCCCTATGACCCATCTAAATCCCCCTGCCCTACGATGGACATGGAGACGCCGCCGATAAGGCAGATAAGAGACCCGTTCGTCATGAAAAGCAATTACATAAGCTATAATGCCCATGCCAGCTGGCAGCAAGAGGTCCGTGCTGCGGCAGAACGCTCCCGAAAGCATATTGCAAAATATCTGGGAAGTTCCATCGAAGTTACCAATCCAGATGCAGAGATACTGTTGATGGCGTCAGGCACCGCGGCTGCGCAGGCGAGAGTGGCAGTGGAGCGGGCACAGAAGGACGGCATCGATGCCGGGCTGGTGAAGGTCAAGGTAATAAGGCCATTTCCAGATAAGGAAATTCGGGAACTGACAGAAAATCCGAAGGCAATCTTGGTCCCAGAGCACAATATCGTTGGGTGGCTGGCGAGGGAGGTCATGTCGAGAACAGATTACACAAAAGTCTGTGGAGGTCCAAGAGTATTTGGCGGCATGACTATGCCTCCTGAAGTCATACTAAGTGAAATAAAAAATCTCGCGAGAGTGATATGAATGATACCTAAAATATCTCCTGGTTTCGAGGATGTATTGCCCGTAGAGTATCGGGAGCTCGTTCAGGATGGTTCCTATGGACGAAATCTGAGAATAAAAGACCTGGGCACTTTTAAAGAATCAATAGAGGAGCATCCATTATGCGCTGGATGCGCTCTTAGTTTATCGATAAGGTTGATCGTTGCATCGCTTCCATGTCCAGAAGACACCATTGTAGTCGGGACCACTGGATGCAACAGCATACTCATGCCGCAGTTGGCCATCCATAATATACACTCACTTTTTGGAAATCAAAATGCAGTGGCATCTGGTTTGAAGAGGGCGCTGAAGATAAGGTATCCAGATAAGCACAAAGATGTGGTAGTGGTAGCAGGAGACGGTGGCACGGCCGATATTGGGCTCTCCATGACGATGCACTCCTGGTTTAGAAGGGAGAATATCACGACGATAATGTTGGACAACGAGGGCTACTCCAACACGGGCGGACAAGAGAGTAGTATGACGCGTGAGGGTGTTGTATTGTATATGGCCCCGCTTGGGAAGAAATATCCAAAAACGCGAATGTTCGAGATTGCCAGGGAGTCCGGCTGCGCATATGTTGCTGCTGTGAGTCCTGCCAGCCCAAGGCGTCTGGAAAAGATGGTGAGAAGGGCAATACTCGTGGCAAGGGCTATAGGACCAACGTATGTTCAGATATATTGTCCCTGTGCGACCAACTATAAGTTCAGTCCATCGGAGACGTTAAAGAGGACTAAAGACGATGAGCAGATACGAGAATACATGAGCTCTGATGCGAAAGAGCTGATAGAGAGGCTGGGGGAATGAGGTTCGATATAAGGATGTCTGGACTTGGCGGGCAGGGAATGGTTACAGCTGCCAATATACTGGGCAGTGCCGCCGTGAAAGATGGAAAGCACAGCATCGTGATACCATTCTTTGGGGCAGAGAAAAGACTTGCCCCTACGGAGAGCTATGTTCGAATCTCTTCAGAGGAGGTCTATGAGAAAGGAGAGGTTACCTATCCAAATGTCATAATGGTGTTTCATGAAGAGGTGATCACAAAGGGAAAATGCTATACGATGCCGTTTTATGAAGGGCTACAGCAAGATGGTCTGCTGATAATCAACGACTCAGATGAAATATCATTGTCTGAGCGAAATACTCAAAGTTTAAAGGAGCGCAATGCGAGAATTTTTTATGTGCCCGCATCTCAAATTGCGCTGGATGTGGCAGGTACGGAGCTGGCAACGAACATGGCCATGCTCGGCGCACTGGTCGGTGCAACAGATATCGTCACATTTGATAGTTTGGAAAAGGCGATTGCGGAGAGATTCGGAGAAAGAAAGTTCGTCGCCTCTGCGACGACGGCAGCTCTTGACGATGTGCTGAAAAGGAAATATGCCAGAGCACAGGAACTGGTGGAAAAGAATATGGAAGCAGTTAGAGTGGCAGCCAAATCGATTAAAGATTCGTAGGTGTTGAGGTTACAAGAATGTCTTTTATAGCAAAGTTAGCAGAGGACCTATGCACAGGGTGCAAACAATGCATCTTTGCCTGTCCTGAGCCCAACATCATACGGTTCAATGGAAATACGAAAAAAGTGGAGTTTTATATTGATAAATGCAAGGGATGCGGGCTATGCGCCGAGGCATGCAAATTCGATGCTTTGGAAATCACGTTAGCGTGATGATGGTAGGAGCGCTCTGCAACTGGCATAGCTAACGACCATCGATGTTATCATCGCTGCAGATATCAGCATTTTGTCGTATCGATGGATGGAATTAGGATAATAGTATAGCGAGCAGTATGAGTAATAGAGAACAAAACACTTCAATCATATTATTATCTTACCCTCTTTATTGGTTATGTTCTGCCTCTTTATATTTTTGCATAGACGGTAGTGTAGAAAATAACGGCGGTTGTTAACCGAAGGATTCTACAGAACCACATTGTTGCCCCTCCAGAAACTTATAGCATCAATGCTAAATCACTACAATAGTATATTTATAAAAGTTGCTTTCGTATTTGAAAAAATGAGCAGGAAAGTCCATCTTTTCATATTCTTCAAAAGATATATAAGCCCAACCATGTTTCCTTCCTTCTGCTTCCATTTCATCCAAAATCGAACGGAATAATGGATAAACCACCATTTCTTCATCTAAAACAAAATAAGGTTCATGATTTTCTAATTTCTGGATAGTTAGCCACATCCCTATTTCCGGCACTGGAGGGGGAGATAGATAGAGGGCAACAGTGAACAGTGCTATGGCTGTTACAACTATCGCTATTTTTTTACTTTTTTTCATATTCTTGCTCTTACAAACAAAATACAACATTATCAAAAGACCAACTCCTCCAAAAGTAAGTAAATAAATAAAGGGCATGATATCACCATATGGCATATTCACTGACCTCCTTATTCCTCTGAGTTTTTCTTCTTATTTTCTCTTTCATATTATCTCTTCAACCGCTGTCTCAAAAGTCCAGCTAAGATAGGGCA
>QLUI01000136.1 GCA_018725345.1 Bacillota bacterium
GGCAAATGGCTTAAGTCCTTTAAACCAAAATACTTTAAAAACTCCTTGGTTGTGCCGTAGAGAATGGGGCGGCCCGGCGCGTCCTTGCGGCCCACTGTACGGACAAAGCGACGTTTAAGGAGTGTCTCCAGTACGCCGTCAACTTTCACGCCACGAACGGATTCAATATCAACTCGTGTTACCGGCTGGCGATAAGCGATGATAGCCAATGTTTCCAGGGCTGCCTGAGAAAGAACATAGCTTTTCTCTCCCTTAAACATCGTTTCCAGCACCGGTGCCAATTCCGGCTTCGTCCCTAACTGGAACCCTTTGGCAATTTCCATTACTTGGAGGCCGCGCTCTGCTTGGGAGTATTCTTTTTGCAGCTGCTGCAGAGCCTCACGCACATCTTTTATTGCTACGCCGATAATTTCTGCAAGCTTTTCTGGGGAAAGCGGTTCCTCAGTCGTAAAAAGCAATGCTTCCACGAGCGGTTTAATTAACACTTTCTCCACCTCCAGGATTTTGCCTGTGCGCCACCAGTAAACTGCCGAAGGGAACAGACTGCCACACTCTGATTTTGCGGATTCGCACAAGTTCCAATAGGGCAAAGAATGTCATTATAATTTCAGACAAAGCAGCTCCCCGAGGAAAGAGCGCCAAAAAATCCACACCCTCTTTTTTCCCTCGCAAGAGATACATGATCTGTTTAACTTTATCATGCACAGAAAAATCATCGAGAACAATATCGTGATGTTGCTGCTCTCTTTTTGCCAACAGTTTTTGAAATGCCTCCATCAACCCCGGCAATGTAACTGCACCGGCATCTACCTCCTCAGCCGGGTTTACAAGCACAATTTTTGCTCCGCTAAGAGAGCGGACAAAAACACGTTTTTGCGCTTGCTCATAGCTGCGCAACTCAGTAGCAACCGCTTTGAAATGTCTGTACTCCAACAAGCGCTGTACCAATTCTTCCCGGGAATCTATGGTCAAGTTGAGCTCTTCCGGATCATCGCAACTTTCAACAATGATAGGGAGAAGCTTTTTCGATTTTAACTTTAACAGTGTGGCAGCCATGACCAAAAATTCCGAAGCCAAGTCCAGATTCACTTTCTCCATGGCCTGCAGATAAGCCAGATACTGTGCTGTAATCTCCGAAATGGAAATATCGTAGATATCAAGCTCCGCCTTCTCTATCAGATGAAAAAGCAGAGCAAAGGGCCCCTCAAACACAGGTAAACTCACTTGATATTCCACCGGCATCTTCACCTCTTACAGTGTGAGATTCATCGCGTCTCGCACTACTTCCATAGTTTCCCCCGCTGCCTCCTGCGCCTTTTTAGCACCAGCCTGCAAAATATCACGGATATATTCCCGCTTTCCTTCCAACTGCTGACGACGCTCATAAATCGGCTCCAGATACGCCACTACCTGCTCCCCCAACATTTTTTTACACTGCACGCAGCCGATCTCTCCCTTTCGGCAGACTTCCGCCAGATTAAGCAGCTCAAAAGCATTAAATACTTTATGAAAAGCAAAGGCAACACATTTATCAGGGTTACCGGGATCTGTCTTGCGTTGACGGCCTGGGTCTGTAAGCATTTGGCTGACCTTTTTGCGCACTTCTTCCGGGTGTTCCGCCATTTCAATCGTGTTGCCGTATGATTTGCTCATTTTCCGTCCGTCTATGCCGGGCAAAAGCTTGACTTCGTTTAAGATAGTGGCTGGCTCGGGAAACACCTCCTCTTTGTAAAGAAAGTTAAAACGACGGGCGATTTCCCTGGTCATTTCAATATGCGGCGCCTGATCCTCGCCAACCGGCACTGCATCAGCCCGATAGACTAAAATATCGGCGGCCTGAAGAAGAGGATACCCTAAAAATCCGTAGGTAGCCAAATTTCTCTCGCGCAATTGTTCAATCTGGTCTTTGTAAGTAGGTACACGCTCGAGCCATGAAAGCGGAGTAACCATAGAAAGCAAAAGATGCAATTCTGCATGTTCCAAAACATCCGACTGACGAAAAATCACATTTTTCTCCGGATCCAGACCGGCGGACAGCCAATCCATCAGCATTTGGTAAGTATTTTCCCGAATTTCTGACGTATCCTCGTAACCGGTAGTCAGAGCGTGCCAATCCACCACAGAAAAAAAACAACGATATTGCTCCTGCAATTTTACCCAGTTATCTAGCGCTCCCAGCAAGTTGCCAAGCTGCAGCCGCCCTGTGGGTCGCATTCCGCTCAAAATTACTTTCTTCTGTTTCATGATGAATAGCCCCTTTCTAAAAACCGGTCAGCAGTGAAACAAGTGTAGAAATCATCTTGTGAGCCACATTAAACAGCGGCCACAGGATTGTAGATAAAGCCCCGGTAAAAATCAATAAAATCAAAATCAGGGGGCCGTATTGGTCCAGTTGACTTAACTTATAAGCCGTCTGTCGCGGCAAAAAATAGGCGAAAACCTTCGAGCCATCTAGGGGCGGCACAGGAAGAAGGTTGAAAATTCCAAGCAACACATTGTACCGATAGAACTGTACAATAATTGCACCAAGATGACCCTCATGCAAAAGCGGAATTGTTGACAATAGGAACATTGATAAAAACGCTAAAATGAAATTAGTTGCAGGTCCCGCCAGCCCCACCAAAAACATCCCGCGGCGGCGGTCACCTCTAAAATACATTGGATTAACCGGTACAGGCTTAGCCCAGCCGAAACGAAAAATAAGTAACGCCAGGGTACCCAGTGGATCCAAATGTTTGAGTGGATTTAGGCTAAGTCGGCCTTGGTCTTTTGCCGTAGGATCACCCAACCGATAAGCCATAAAAGCATGGGCTACCTCATGAAGAGTAATAGCTAAAATCAGAGCAGGAATTCGGTAAAACATTTCCAAACCGTCGCCAAAAAAATTAGGCATCATTTGTCTCCTTCATTGCAAACAGTTTACGGGCTAAAGACAATTCTTCTTCCCGGTTTGAGACCAGTCCATCCAACCGAGCATCTTTTAGGGCTAATAAAACTTCCTGAAAAAACGGTCCCGGCAGATAGCCCTCAGCCAACAAATCATGGCCCCCAACATCCGGTCTTGTCTGACGCAGCCTTTCCCAATACAAGGATGTGCTCTCCCAAATGCGGCTTAAACCGTTCTCCACCTGCAAAAGGAGCAATACTTCCGCCGGTAGTCCGCTAAAGAGATGATAAAGCTCACTGTTTTTAAGCGATCCGGACGCCGGCAACCTTGACAGGAGTCGCGGAACTGACTCTACCGCTGCCAGCACCCGCTCCGTTTCATTCCTGGGCAAACGCAACCGCCTGCAAAGGTGACGTGCTTCCTGAAAAGGCAGCTCAAGCATCAGCGCTGCTAGATAAAGCGCAGACGGAGATACTGCCGCATCCGGCCAGTTACGACCAGCCCAGGCAATCATTTCACGGTTTGAAGTTAAGCGATTTTTCAGCTTCTCGCTGTAGCAAACTCCCGGAAAAAGCAGTGGCGCAAGTTGCAGTTCAAAGTAGCGTATCAGAATTTCCGGAGCCTTTTCTTCCAACAATGCCAACTGGATTTCGTCATAAAGACGCTCTTTACTAATCTTCTCCAGTACGCGAGTCTGGGCAGCGTTTTCCAAAAGTGATAAAGTTGTTTCCTCCAAACGAAAACCAAAACGCTGTTCAAAACGAACAGCACGCAAAACACGCAGCGGGTCTTCCACAAAGCTCAAGTTATACAGGATACGGATTAAGCCTTTTTCTAGATCCTCTATTCCGTGAAAAAAATCTATCAGCGTGCCAAACTCCGAAACTTTTAAACTGCAAGCCAAAGTGTTGATGGTAAAATCCCTACGAAATAGGTCATTTTTCAAACTGCTCTGTTCCACTTCCGGCAAGGCAGCAGGACGAGCATAAAATTCCTGGCGCGAAGTGACAAGATCAATTTGAGTTCCGCCGGAGATAACTATGGAAGCAGTGCCAAACTGCTCATGGGTAGTTAGTTGACCACGCAGCAATTCGTTTAATTTTTCTGCAAAAGGAATCGCCGCCGATTCCACCACCAGATCCAAGTCGTGATTTGGAATTTGCAAGAGCAGATCACGGATAAATCCTCCCACCGCAAAAACGCGCACATTTTCCTTCTCCGCCTTTTGTCCCACAAGCAGCAACAAACTCTGCATTTTTTTTGACAAGCGCGCATTAATAAGCGGAGTCAGGTCGTCACCGGCGGCAGGCAAGCAACTCCCGCTTCCACAGCGGACTTTTTCTCCGCCTGCTATGCTTCTTAACACATCAGTGCGCGTCACAATCCCGATAATACCCTCGCTGTCAGTAACCGGCAGGCGGCCCACATTGTGCTCAATCATCATCTCTTGAATCTTACGCACAGGCAAATTATGAGGCACTGTCAAGGGTCGCTTGTTCATATATCCCTTCACCGGCGCATGGCCTAAGCCATGATGCGATGCTTTTTCCAGATCCCGCCGGGAAATAATCCCTACCAAACCCTGCTGATCTACTACGGGAAAGCCGCTGTGGCCATAGCGCAACATAAGTTCTCTTGCTCGCTCCACTGAAGTATCTGGTGAAATAGTCCGCACCGGCACCGACATAATCTCACTGGCCATCTTTACAGGCGAAACTTGCTTATAGAGGGAGCCAACAAGAATATCCCGCACTTCAATTACGGATTTATCACGCACAGCGGCCGATGCAGCATGCTTATGCCCTTTGCCGCCAAGCGGCGCCAGCACCAGACCCAAATCAAGATAATCGAGGCGACTGCGGCCCACTACATAGATGCGATCCTCCATTGCCACCACAGAAAAGAGCAGATCGACAGCTTCCATTTCCAGCAGCTTATGAGTCAGCAGTGACAGTCCGCCCACATAAACGGCACTTTCTGCTGTCGCCACCGCCGCCCGAACACCGCGCAGTTCATGATATTCTGTAGAAGTTAACAAAGCATCAAGCATGACCCGCTGCTCGTCGCTCAGCGGTCGATTCAGAAAGTGATTCACAACTTTCAGATTAACGCCTGACTGCCATAGTCGCCAGAGCGCTTCCACATCTCTGGCTGTGGTAGTTTCAAAAGTCAGGCAGCCTGTATCTTCATAAATACCTAACGCAAACAGCGTGGCTTCAAAAGATGAGAGCGGGATCTCTTGCCGGTAAATCCGCTCCAAGATTAGTGTTGTGGTAGAACCTACTTCTGCCAAAACTGTCAGTTGACCAGTCAAATCCTCATCCGTATCAGGATGATGGTCATAAAGATGGATTTCAGTAATCTGCTCCAACATCTTCCCAAATGGACCGATTCTATTTTTCTGCCTGGTATCAGTTACTACCAAGCTATTCACCGACGTCAAATCAATTTCTTTCTGGCTTTTTAAATGGAAGGTGTCTTTATAAAGGGAAACAAATTCACGGACATTGAGATTTAGCGAGCCAGGCACTACTAAACAAGCGTCCGGATAGAGCTTGCCGGCGGCTACCATGGAAGCTAAAGCATCAAAATCAGCATTCTGGTGAGTGGTTATTGCCTGCATC
>QLUI01000137.1 GCA_018725345.1 Bacillota bacterium
CGACGTGCGGATGCACAGCTATTTTGTGGGTATGGCTAAAGGTAATTAAGGCAGATTATACGCAAAAAGAGAAGGGTTGCCCTTCTCCTTTTTTGTTGCATAGGAAAGCATCTCTTTCAGGGAAGCTACGATCCTATGCAAGGGGGATGTTTTTGGGGATTCCCCCTTATTCTTGCGGGGCGCTCAGGACCGTCAGGTCAACGCAATGTGGTGGCAGCCCCTAGCGGATAAAAAAGACGCGTCCCAAGCAAAAAATGCAAAGCTTCTTTTTTGTACCGATTAAAAGGAGAAACTCCTTTGATGTGGAAATATGCATGAGGGTGAACTTATGCGGGAAAAAAATCTCTTTGATTTATTGGCTGGCATGTCAGAAAATAAAGCCCACAAAACGAAGTCGGTACAGCTTGCTCGGCAACCGTTTGCGATAGAGAATTTGGCTGAAGAAGTTGCGGGGTGCGTTCGTTGCCCGCTTCGTTTGGGTGCCGGCCGGGTTGTCTTCGGGGAGGGAAATCCGCAGGCAAAATTAATCTTTGTGGGGGACGCTCCCGGCGCCGATGAAGATCTTCAGGGGTTGCCTTT
This sequence comes from Bacillota bacterium, assembly GCA_018725345.1. Classification (GTDB taxonomy): domain Bacteria; phylum Bacillota; class Dethiobacteria; order Dethiobacterales; family Dethiobacteraceae; genus GPS1B09. The sequence continues at coordinate 580 of QLUI01000137.1, forward strand.
TGTGGGTGCGGCAGGGCAACTGTTAAATAAAATTCTGGCAGCTGCAGAAATTAAGCGTGATGAAATATATCTTACTAATGTTATTAAATGTCGACCACCGGAAAACCGGAAGCCCCATCCAGAAGAAGTGGCTGCTTGTCGAGGACATCTGCAGCAGCAGATTGAGCTGATTAGTCCGGCGATAATTGTTTGTCTCGGCTCATTGGCGGCGCAGGCGCTGGCAAACTCTTCCGCCCGTGCCAATGTGGCGCGCGGCCGCTGGTGCGAACTGGACGGGATTAGGTTGATGCCAACATTTCATCCGGCAGAGCTGCTCTTAGATCCGGCAAAGAAAAAACCGGTTTGGCAAGATATTCAAAAAATAAGAGATGCCTACCGTTTGCTAACGTTTTAAGGAGGTAGTCTTGTGGCGCGTATTTTAGTGGTGGACGATGAAAAAACCATAGTTAAAGGCTTAAAATTTAGTCTTGAAAAAGAGGGCTATGAGGTTTTGGCTGCTTATGACGGTGCAGAAGCCTTGAGTTTGTTCAAAAAGGAAAACCCTGATCTAATTGTTTTGGATTTAATGTTGCCCGAGTTTGATGGTTTTGAAGTTTGCCGCAGAATCCGCAAGGGAAGTGAAGTACCAATTATTATGCTTACCGCTCGGGATGAAGATATTGATAAAATTCTTGGCCTTGAGCTGGGGGCAGACGATTATGTTACCAAGCCGTTTAATCCCCGTGAGCTGACGGCTCGGATTAAGGCGATTCTACGTCGTTCGCAGGTCCCTTCCGGCAAGGACCAGACAGGGATGCAGGTTATTCGTCTGCAGGGTTTGCAAATAGATTTGTTTCAACGTAAAGTTCGTATTCGTGATAAAGAAGTTGATTTGACCAGTAAGGAATTTGCTTTGTTAAGCCTGCTCGCCAGTCACCCTGGACGGGTTTTCAGCCGCGAAAAGCTGCTGGAACATGTATGGGGCTATGATTATTACGGAGATGTGCGGACGGTAGATGTTCATATTCGGCATATGCGAGAAAAGATTGAGCCAGATCCTGCTACTCCCCAGTTAATCCTTACTGTTTGGGGAGCCGGATATAAATTCCGGGAGGCAAAAAATGTTTAATAGTATTCGTACCAAGCTGACCGTCACATATATTGTTTTGATTCTGGCGGTTCTGTTGGTGACCTCGTTCTTTTTGCTCAATACTTTAGAACAATATTATCTCAGTTATCAGTATTTAATTCTTGAGGCGGCTGCACACCCGGTGGCCAGGGAGGCCGTAGCCAATTTGAGGGAAGCGCCAAATGTGGTCACCCTTTCCAATGTGGCGGAAGAATACGGACGACAGTATCGCATTAGAGTAATAATTACAGATCATCGTCAGCGAGTTCAGGGGGATTCGTTGCGTGTGGGGGGTCTAGTAGGAACCACGCTGGAGAGGACAGAAATAGCTGCCGCCTTGGCTGGCGAGCAGGGGCGCAGTATCCAGTATTCTTACCAGTCCAGACAATGGGTTATGCAGGTAGCAGTACCCATCATATTTGATGATTCGATTATCGGGGTAGTATTTATTGCCTCATCCCTCTCCGATGTTTATGCCGTCCTAGATAATGTCCGTGATTTTCTCTTTTTGGCCACAGGTCTTTCCCTATTATTTGCCGGCTTGCTCGGAGTATATTTTGCCCATCATATTACTGTTCCCATCGAATCGCTGACTGCGGCAACAGAACAGATCGCTCGCGGCGATCTGACGCAGCGTGTTTCTGTCCGCTCTAAGGATGAGATTGGCCGGCTGGCTGGTCAGTTTAACCATATGGCGGAACGTTTGCAGGAAATGACTCGACAATTGCGGGAGTTTGTTTCTAATGCCTCCCATGAAATGAGAACGCCACTAACATCGCTGAATATTCTGGTTAAATCCCTGCGGGAGTATCCGCTGGAAGCGGAAGAACGGGAAGAATTTTTGGCTGATATTGATCAGGAAGTGGAGAGGCTGATCCACCTGGTAGAGAGCCTGCTCGATCTCACTCGGCTTGACCGGTTAGGCACCGATGATACAATGAGCATGACAGATATCGTTCCAACAGTTCGCAATACGTTGGAGATCTTAAAAAAGCGAGCGGATGAAAAGAGAATAGCTTTGGAATATTCCCTGCCAGATGCTACAGAACCGGTATTTGCTGCGCTTCATCAAGTGAAGCAGGTAGTGCTTAACTTGGTAGATAATGCGATTAAATATACGCCGGAAGGCGGTCATGTCCAAGTAGGGCTTTTTCAGGAAGCGGAAAGGTTGTTGCTTAGCGTAACTGATAGCGGTATCGGTATTCCGCCGGAGCACCGGGAGAAAATTTTTGAGCGCTTTTACAGAGTGGATAAAGCTCGTTCCCGTGAACAAGGGGGGACAGGCCTAGGCTTGGCTATAGTTAAAGAAATTGTGACACGTCATGGCGGTGAGATATTGGTTGAAGATAACGAAAATGGCCTGGGAACCACATTTATTGTAACCTGGCCCAGCGCAGTGGAATTGCTACCGTCAGTGAATATTAATAAGAATTAAAAGATATTTAACGGAATCAACGTATTTAACTGTTATAATAGAATTAATTGATGTGGTGAGGTGGAGCTATGCGCAAGAAGATTGTTTTGCGTTTGATAGGAATCACGCTTTTACTGGTGTTGGCGCTGCTGTTGTCTTCCTGTGGAATGCAGCAAACGGCAACCAGTGACATCAAACCTATTGAACCGGTTGTGCCAGGCTTGGAGAACGGGGATGCTTATGCTGTAAAAGGTCGCTTTTCTGTCCGCCGCAACAATGTGCAAATTCTGGCGCTTTCTGTTACAACAGACGGTTCTTTGGCAGTAGTGGGAACTTCCTCCCGTTCACTTTACCTTTTGGGAGAGGACGGAGGCTTAATCTGGGAAAAAACCTTGACATCTGATCTTTCGCAGGCGGCTCTCGATCCGGAGGGAAGATATTTAGCTATAGGTACGGTAGGAGGCGAGGTGTTAGTTGTTAAGCCTAACCAACCTCAATCCGCGGAGCAGCATTACTTTGATGCACCGGTGGGGATTCTGGCTATTTCCCTTGACGGGGAGCGGATTTTGGTGGGACTTATGCCTGAAGATCAGCTGGCAGACGATGCTTTACTTCTTTTGGACAGGCAGGGAAATATCTTGTGGCGGAAGAATTTTCCAGAACTTCTTGATGCCAAAATTGTTGGCAATGACAACCGGATATTTGTAAATTGGCAAGAGAGCGGGGAGTCAGCTATTAGCGCATATTCCGCTCAGGGAGAAAACCTTTGGGATTTGCGTCAGCGTGAGCATATGGCCATTGATGGGAGCGGCAAAACGATGGTCAGCGTACAAGGCAATGAAGTACGTCGCTACAGCCAGGCTGGCACAGCGATAGGCTCATCCTCTATAATAGGTAAGGTCAACCAGGTGATCATGGCTGAAACTGGATCTTTTTTTGGTGTTCTTGCCACGGATGAAGCGACACTAAACCAAGATTTGCTCTACTTTGATTCTGATAGTAATAAATTGTGGAGCAAGCGACTGCCAAATGGTTCTGATGTTTTGCTCTCAGCCGATGGACTTCGAATTATTGTAGCGTCTTGGCGCCAGTATCGGGATGATGCCACCCAAGTAGTTATTTATAACCAGTTGGGGCAACAGATCAGTCTGTTGGATGTGGCAGGTAGAGCGCAAAAAATGGCGTTGGCTGACAGAGGCGACACTTTGGTTCTGGGTCTTGAGGAAGGCAGCATTTATTTTTTAAATATTGCGGAGGCAAAGAATACACAGCTAAATGAAACAGGGCGGCGAGGTTTGTTACAGTATTACACTCCGGTTAGTTTTGAGATTCCGGCAGGCGAAAGTATGTTTACCCTGTTTTTTTATGACAATAAAACAGAAAACATGATCCCGGTCACCAGACGCATTAAACGCCCACAATCTGTGCTTCGTGCGAGCATCGAGGAGCTAGTCAAGGGTCCGCTGCAAGGTAGCTATTTAAACCGTACTATCCCAAAAAATACTGAAATTCAGGCGTCTCAAAGCAATGGCATAGTACAGCTTAACTTGCCAGACTCGCTTGACGAGCTGAGTGGGAGCACCTTTCTGAGCGGAATCCTGGACTCTCTGCTGCTTACTGTTAGCCAATTTCCTACAGTAAGACAAATTGAGTTTACAGTGAACGGTGAAAGAAGGGCTACTTTTGGACAGGAAGGTCTAAATATTGGCGAATCATTTACACCTACACGCTTCGGTCACAGGCCGGGGGAGCGCCTGATTTTCTTGCCTAGCCGTTCTGAGTCACGCTACTATCTCAGGCCGGAATCAGTTTCAGGCATTACATCGCAAGACGAGGCGCTGATAGAAAATCTGGTACGGTATATACTGACGCAGAGTTCCCAGTTGTATTCACTAAATCTTGCGGCAGTACGCATTGAAAATGAGATTGTTTATCTTGATTTTACCGATTCTTTCCATAATTTGCTGGCAGATAATATGGCTGCGGCGGCCAGAGCCGCCTTGCTGCGTGATGCTTTGGCGCTAACCATTTTGGAGAACGCCCCCTATGCCAATATTAACATTACTGTTAATGGCACACCGCCTGTGCAGCCTGAACATTTTTTGCCTTGGGAGATCACAGTTTCCCGTCCTTATTTTCTGAACTTGGAGGAATGATTAGGCGGCCTGCTTGCAGGCCGCTTTCTATTTTTGTATAATGAGGGAAAAAGCGTGATGATAAGGTAAAAGAAAGAGGTTTAGCGTGAAAGATAAGTCAAAGTCAGCTCAGAAAAGGCATAGCAAAACAGCCCTGCATGCTTTTGAAAATTTGCAAGGCAAGAAAAATATATCCGAAAAGGACTACCCGACAGCTAACCCCTG
>QLUI01000138.1 GCA_018725345.1 Bacillota bacterium
TGTCATGGAACATCACAAAGTTTGCGATTCGGCTAGGCAATCCAAATTTCGTTACAGCAGAGATTTTACTGGTATTTGGGCGGTTGTCCAGAAAAACCAAAAGCGGGTGGAGCCATAGGCCCACCCGCTTTTGGGGGAGTAAGTGATATTTAACGGTAGCCGGCTCTATCCAGCAGTCTGACGGCAGCTTCCTGGAGGCGGCCGTATTCAGCCATGTTAAGAGGGTCACGTCTAAAGCTGCCGAAACCGGCAATAATCGGATGGGAAGCGACGTTGGGATTGGCAGGATATTCGTGGTTAGAGTCGGCGAACAGCTTCTGTCCTTCCGGACCGCTGAGCCATTCCAACAGTTTAATTGCGTTTTCCCGGTTCGGTGCGTGGGCGGTAACGCCGGCTCCGCTGACGTTAACGTGGGCGCCGCGGTTGTCCTGGTTAGCCCAGAAAATTCTTACAGGGAAAGCGGGGTTTGCTTGCAGCAGACGTCCTAGGTAATAATGGTTGGTAATTGCCACATCGCCTCTGCCTGCAGCCAGCGTTTCTAGAATTCTTGTGTCGCTGTCAATCAGCGTAGGTTGGTTTGCCACCCAGCCTCTGACAATCTCTTCGGCACGGGCTTCTCCGTGGGCCGCAATCATGCTGGCTACCAGCGATTGGGTATAGGAATGGGTTGCGGGTCTCATAACCAAGCGGCCACGCCATTTTGGATCGGCCAGATCTTCATAGGTTGAAAGCTCTCCGGGACGAACCCGATCCGGGTGATACATAATTGTACGGACACGCTGCGTCAAGCCAAACCAGCGGTTACCAGGGTCACGCAGGGTGGAGGGGATATTTCTGGTTAAGGTAGCACTATTTAGCGCTTCTAGTAGGCCATCCCTGCCAGCCAGCCAGAGGTTGCCAGCATCCACAGCCATGTAGATATCTGCCGGGGTGTGGCGCCCTTCAGCTCTAATCCTCTCACGCAGGACGGCATCTGATCCGGTCGTAAATCTTACCCGGATACCGGTTGCCCTAGTGAATGCTGTAAAGACCGGCTCAACACCATAGTGGCGGGAGGTATAAAGATTGACTACGCCGCCCGCTCTTTGTTCAGCAGCCGATCTGATAATGACGCTTCTTGTAGCACTATCCCAGTGTACAAGGTAGCCGAGTCCTGTGCTTAGGAAGCGCAGTGGTACTAAGACATGCCCGGCCACTTGTAAAGGCGCGGCTTCTAAGGTTACGGTACGGCCGCTGTTTGTGGCGGCAGTTTGACCTACCACCAGCCGCAGAGCCATTTCACCTTTCGTCACTGTTACGCTCCGTTCCCGGCCGTTCCAGTTAACTTGTGCACCAAGGCGTTCAGTCACTGCCCGGAAGGGTACCATGATGCGTCCATTTCTAATTTGCGGCGTTGCCTCCATTGTCAGAGCAGTGCCGTCAATAACCACTCGGATTGGTCTGAGAGCGGTGGCTTGGGCAACGGAATGGATGATGGTCACTAGGATTAATGTGGTGAGCAAAAGTAGACCGAGCCGTCTGAAGCTGTTGTTTAGGGGAGTTTTCACTTGTTTTCCTCCTTAGTGTGGTGGTTTTTTTGCGAGCTCTTTCGTGTGCGGATAATGGCATGCACTTTTCGGTAATCGTCCTCTCACATATGAGATTGCATATCAATGGATAATTATTATCATATGATAGTGATTATAAGTATAGGTGGCACTCAAGGCCTTGTCAAACTCCAATTATAGCCATTTGTGGAAACTATCTTGATTTTTCTCTGCTTTACAACTTTTTTGTGCTCATTACTTTATTTTTTGATTAGTCAGTCTAATATTCTTCAAATTTAGTGCTGGAATCATTCGCCGTTTGAGAGCCGCGCCGCCGCATTCGGCAATCTTGACTTAACGCATTAATATCGAATATATTTAAGGGAGTATGAAACTTTAGTGTGTTGGGGGTGAAGAAGAATGCCTATTAAAATACCAAACAATCTGCCTGCAGCTGAGACGTTAACAAACGAGAATATTTTTACCATGTCGGAGTGTAGAGCTTTAAATCAGGATATCAGGCCGTTAAGGATTGCAATCCTTAATCTCATGCCTACAAAAATTCAAACGGAAACCCAGCTGTTAAGGTTATTGGGGAATACTCCAATTCAAATTGAAGCAATTTTTTTGCATCCCAAAACACATAATGTGAAAAATACACCTGAGGAGCATTTGTTAAATTTCTATCAAACATTTGATGAGGTAAAGAGCCAAAAGTTTGATGGGTTGATTATTACGGGAGCGCCTGTGGAGGAGCTGGAATTTGAAGAGGCAAATTACTGGGAAGAGCTTGTGGAGATTATGAAATGGAGTCTTAACAATGTCTACTCAACATTTCATATCTGTTGGGGTGCTCAAGCAGGCCTTTACTATCATTATGGAATTAAAAAATATCCCTTGCAGGAAAAGCTTTTTGGCATCTTTCCTCACAAGATTTCCAAACCAAACACCATGCTTTTACGGGGATTTGACGATGTGTTTTGTGTCCCTCATTCCAGACACACTGAAATAAGGAAAGAAGATATTGCAAGAGTAAAAGTGCTTGATGTGCTTTCCGAATCTGAAGAAGCAGGTATTTACATCATGAAAACAAATAAAGGTCGACAGATTTTCGTCACCGGTCACTCTGAGTATGACCCTTTAACATTGAAAATAGAGTATGAAAGAGACATTGCCAGAGGTCTCACTATAAGTGTGCCTAAAAATTACTTTCCTGGCGATAATCCTGAAGAATATCCTTTGGTTACCTGGAGAGGACATGCTAATTTGCTTTATTCTAACTGGTTAAATTATTTCGTTTATCAGGAAACCCCATACAACTTAGACGAGCTTAAATAATTAGCTGCAAGAACTTTGAGGCAAAAGAATACCAAGCCTATTTTTTTGATATACCAAAAAAGTGCCTGACATTTCTCAGCTACGAATGCATCGAGAAATATCAGGCGCTAAAGGTTTTTGAGAGTGATTTCCCTGCAGAGGTAATTATATCTCCAATTTGCTTTGAAGCTGTCGAAAGACCTAAAACGCTTTCCTGTACCGTCTTTAAGGAGCTAATGGAGTTTCCTACTTTACTCGAACCCTGATTTGCTACCGAGCCGGCGTTGGTGCTAGCGGCAGCTGCACTCTGGGCGCTAACGGCGACCTCTTCAGTAGCTGCAGCCAGCTGTTCCAAAGTAAGGGAAATTTCATGGGTTATAGCAGCTTGGTTCTCATTGCCTGAAGCTACTTCTTTAACGCTATAGTTAATAAGATTAGCTTTCTCAGCAACTCCAAGGGCAAAATCCTGTGCTTGAGAAATCAGAGTACGCAGATTAGTAATTGTTTCCTTCACTGCACGTGAGAGGTCACCAATTTCACCAGCTTCATTCTTCGCTTTGTAATTTGATGTTAAATCTCCTTTAGCCAGCTTAGTCATTTCCTCTTTGATTATTACTACCGGATTCACCAAAAATTTTACTACATACATGACAAAGGAGATGATTATCAAGTGCCGCAAAAGGTTACGTAAGGATTTCCTGACGGCACAGACAGCATGGAGTATTCGGTCTGCTCAGGAGAGTGAGCGAAAGGGTTCGAGAGAAGATGCAGAAGCCTCTGCATCACGCTGAAGTCTTCATGTTTCACTGCTGCTTCCAGTGCTTCTTCCACCCGGTTATTACGGGGAATAAGTGCAGGATTACTGTTTCGCATTAGTTTAAAATGGTTCGATTTCAAGTTATCCTGCTGCCTGCCCAGTCTTGCCTGCCATAATTTGTGCCACTCAATAAATTCTGCGCTGCAAAACATCTTTGTATCTTTCGCGTTATCAAAAGTCAGTGCAAGGAAGGTGTTGGTATAGTCGGCGTGATATTTTTCCATCAGACTGAGCAGGTTTTCTATAAGAGACTCATCTTCGGGCTCATTGTTTAAGATTCCCAATTTAGCTCTCATGCCGGCAAGCCAGTCACTGCGGTAATGTTTGGCAAAACCTACAAGTGTATTCTCGGCCAATATAAATGCTTCTCCTTTGTTGTTATGCAGCAGCGGCAAAAGGGTTTCTGCAAATCTCGCAAGATTCCACGTCGCAATATTCGGCTGGTTGCCATAAGCATAGCGCCCGTATTTGTCAATAGAACTGAATACGGTTGCAGGGTCATAGGTATCCATAAAGGCGCAGGGGCCATAATCAATGGTTTCCCCGCTTAGAGCCATATTGTCTGTGTTCATAACCCCGTGGATAAAGCCAACAAGTTGCCATTTTGCTAGAAGTACGGCTTGTCGCCTGACGACTTCCTGTAGCAGGAAGAGGTATTGGTTTTCCGCAGTTTCAGAACCAGGAAAATGCCGCTGCAAAGTATAGTCGGCCAGAATTCTGAGATTCTCAACAGTACCCCATGTTGAGACGTACTGAAAGGTGCCTACGCGCAAGTGGCTAGCAGCCACCCGGGTCAGAATTGCACCGGGTAGTACAGTTTCGCGGAATACCGGTTCACCGGTTGTCACAACCGCAAGGCTGCGGGTAGTGGGAATGCCAAGCGCATGCATTGCCTCACTGATAATGTATTCGCGAAGCATCGGTCCCAGTGCCGCCCGGCCGTCGCCTCCGCGGGAGTACGGAGTTTTGCCTGAACCCTTTAACTGAACATCAAAGCGTTCACCCTGCGGGATGATTTGTTCGCCAAGCAGCAGCGCCCGGCCATCACCCAGCATGGTAAAATGTCCGAATTGATGTCCTGCGTATGCTTGTGCAAGGGGCAAAGCGTTCTCGGGAACTAGGTTGCCGGCAAGAACTGCTACACCATTATCGCTTTCCAGAACCTTGTCATTTAGTCCCAGGTCTTTTGCCAGCGGATAATTGAGCACTACCAGCTTCGCCGAACGCACAGGCGTGGGGTTAAGTCTCGTATAAAATGTTTCCGGCAGACGAGCATAACTGTTGTCGAACTTCCATCCTGCTTCAGTTAAAGCATTTTCCTTCGTCATATTGTTTCCTCTTTCGCTTTTAATTTTTTACTATTTTAGTTTTTTCTTATCGTCGAAACTAAAACCATAAGCTGCAAAAATTTTTTAGTTCTTTTGTGCTGGCAAGGGCAAATCCAGTCGAATCAATTAAAATCTCTTCTAAAAGGACTAATTAGGGTGCTAGTTTAGATTTTGTAATAACTCGAATCCAGATTATCGCATATTTTAGTAATTTGCATCATTTTTTTCTTGCATGGGAAATTATTTCATACAAGAAAGCTACGATCCTATGCAAGGGGGATGTTTTGGGGGATTCCCCCTTATTCTTGTTGGATAGGATTAGAGCATTGTTTGCAGAAAACAGAAAGGTAGTTATCAAGCCAGCAAGAATAGCGCAAACGCAGTCTTGGCAGTTAGGAGATGGAACGGTGAAAACAAAAAGAAATCTCGGAATTAGGCTTTTTTCAGTTTTTTGTGCTCTATTTTTTC
>QLUI01000139.1 GCA_018725345.1 Bacillota bacterium
GCGAAGCTGACGGCACAGCATGTTTTTTGCTTTCTTTCGCCTGTCTCAGTAGGCGTTCGGAGTCCGATTGGTATCGTAACCTTGGCGATATGTGCTTGCCAGGTTCTTCACGTTTTTCAACGTGGGGAGACGCATAAACTGTTTTACCAGTTTTCATACTGCTTTCTCCCTTTAGATTCAGTCAAGTTTTCTCGCCATAAAAGACCTCATGCGGAAGTCTGCTCCCTTTCGGGCGGGGTATTTCCCCTATCCGCTCCATTACAGAGCGGCGTTCGCTTTTTCCGCTATCCTCTACCCGCATACCCGTAGGCTCTCCTTGCGGTTCGCTTGCCATTGCTGGCGGATATACGGGCTTACCGTGTTCCAAGCAGTTAACAGAACGGGTTAGACCCTGCCTCTCCTCCGGCGGCGCAACATTCCTGTGACGTTAAACCAAAGAACGTCATCTTGGCCGCTTACCTTTTGGTTCAAGCCTGTCAGCATTTTTGGCTTGTCACGGTTAACGAAGTTTATCAGCAGTTTAGATAGCTTGGTCATACCGCTCCAGCCTAGCGCCCTTCCGCCTAATGCTGGCAGATGTTCTCCCTGGCCTCGCGGCCTTGGATTATGGGCTGCATTGTCCCGTCAGCTTCACACCCAGCCGTTGCCAGCTACGCATGTGACGGTAGGCTACCGGTGAGGAAACATCGGGTCTAATCCTGGCACTGTACCAGTTTAGACAGTTAATTGCTTGACTTCACGTCGCACACTTCAGTCAGGGGAGGTTCAATTTCTCAACCTGAATCCTATGTCGTGTGGGGTAAGGCGGTTCGTAGTGGTACCATCCCCTAGGTGACCGAATTCATTATTCCCCCAGGCCCACACTTTACCGTCATACCTTAAGGCGACGGTGAAATACCACCCACCAGCGGATATAGCAGTTACTCCGGTCAGGCCACTTGCACGGACGGGAGTGAGATGACGCGTGGTAGTGCCATCACCTAGCTGGCCCCAATCATTATTCCCCCATGCTAAAACGGTGCCGTCTGAGCTCAAGGCGACTGTATGGTGCACCCCGGCGGAGATTGCGTTTACTCCGGTGAGGCCGCTTACCGGAGTTGGAACGGTGCGCAGAGTCATTGTGCCGTCGCCAAGCTGGCCACTAAAGTTCCCTCCCCATGTCCATACAGTCCCGTCTTCCTTTAGTGCGACTGTGTGAGCCTGCCCGGCGGAAATTGCCATTACTGCCGCCAGATCACTGACCTGAACTGGAGTGTGGCGATCCATGGTGGTGCCGTCGCCCAGTATGCCGTGGCTATTCCACCCCCACACCCATACACTCCCGTCTGCCTTTAAGGCGACGGTGTGAAGGGCGCCAGCGGAGATGGCGGTTACTCCGATTAGGTCACTTATCCGGATAGGAGTTAGGCGAGTCGTGGTGGTGCCGTCGCCAAGCTGGCCGGTGTTATTCCGCCCCCAGGCCCAGACGGTACCATCTGATTTTAGAGCGACAGCATGCATAGAGCCGACAGCAATAGCGACTATTTCAGTCAAACCGTTTACCTTGACGATGGTGTGTCGAAACGCCGTGGTCCCATCGCCCAACTGTCCCCAATCGTTATTTCCCAAAGCCCACACTGTTCCATCGAATTTTAAGGCCACGGTGTTTTTCTCCCCGGAGGCGATGGCGGTTACTCCATTTAGACCAATTACCTGAGTAGGGGTGTGGCGCTCAGTAAAGCCGTAACCCATCTGGCCGTATAAATTGGCCCCCCATGTCCATACGGTCCCGTCTGATCTCAAGGCGGCGGTGTGCCAATATCCGGCAGAGATGGCGGGGGGAACTTCGGTTGTAGCGACGGATACTATCACCTTACAGCGTGCCTGCCTTCTCCCATCTACCGTGGTCACGGTGATGGTCGCGATTCCTGCAACTCGGGCGGTGACTAGGCCGGTGTCGCTTACTGTGGCAACCGTGTTGTTGCTTGAGCACCATTGCACACTTTTGTTAGCGGCGTTGTCTGGTGCAATCGTTGCTACTAACTGTCTGGTATCGTTAGCGGTAAGTGACAGTGTTTCACTATCAAGGCTGACGCCAGTTACACCTACTGCACAGCCTACAAGCATAGCGCTGGACATTAAAAACACCAAGACACAAACCGCGTATCTTTTGACTTTCATGTTACTTCCCTACCCCCTTCCATTCCTGCCTATTGACAATCCAGTTTCCCTCCGCGCACCCTTACTCTGGCCCTTTTACCTGCGGGAAGGTCACCAAAGTAGTTGTTTTCTTGATAGGTTACGCTATGCTCATTAGTACGGATGCCTATAGAACGGCCTCAAGCAGAACCTCCCCATGGTTAAAGCCAGAGGCTTGCGGCTTAGCTCTTTTGGTTACGTTTAAAAATCATAAGGCACCTCGACAAAAGTATGCTCTTTCGGATCAAAGTCCTTGGTATTCCTTGTGCATAACCTTAGATGATGGGCAAGCGCAAGGGCTGCCTGGAAAGCGTCAGGAAGTTTCCAACCATAAGCACGCCTCAGCACTGCGGCTTTTTCGGCAATAGCTCTATCAATGTTTAATAACTCATAGTGGGCCAGCAGGGCTTTTGCTTTTTCCACGGCCCCGTCTTCAAAGCCAACAAGAATTTCGGCATAGGTGATAACCGAAATGGCTGTCTTAGTAGGATCCAGGCCAAGAACAAAGGCTGATGCCTGGGAGATGCCGTTGAAGTGGTCAATCAGGATAACGGAATCCAAAAGCCGCTCCGGCAAAATTATGACCCCCATTCTCTTCTTAAGTGCTCCTGATATTTCAACCCATCTCCTTTTGACCAGATCGCTGTCGTTTCATTGACTGTTTTTTGATACGGTACCAGGCTCTGAGAATCCTTAAGGCAGGAAATTCCTTGACGGATGGCCTCCGCAACGGAAATGTTGTGCGCTTTGCTATAATTTCCAAGCCATTGCTTTTCTTGCTCCGAAATGGAGATGATCATTCTCTTGCTTGCCATAATTAAACCTCCTGACGGTCTCGAAATGTTGTTTTATATATATCATATATCTATATCACCGGCCTGTCAATTCGTACCGCAATTTTTGTGAACGGACTGTCCCGGAATCGGGATAGAGGGCAGTGATTAACCGCCGCCTAAAGAAAATACAGGGGGACACCCTGAGAAAAAAGTCTGGGATTTTGCCAAATTCAGCCGTGCTGTTTGTTACGCTTGCTACTGCTGTGCGACGTGAAGCCAAGCAATTAACTGTCTAAACTGGCAGATAACGCCGGGATTAGACCCGGTGTTTCCTCACCGGTAGCCTACCGTCACATGCGTAGCTGGCAACGGCTGTGTGTGAAGCTGACGGGACAATGCAGCCCATAACCGTGCCGCCCAACTTGGTGTAACGCATTTGCACCGCATTGTTTTTCACCGCAATGGCGTACGCCTTGCGCATCCCTACAATGCAAGCCTTTCGGGTGGCACGGGTGACAGCGGTGTAAACAAGGTTCCTGGCCAGCATGATGTAGTGGCTGGTGGTAAGCGGCATAATCACAGCGGGATACTCACTGCCCTGGGCTTTGTGGATCGTGATGGCATAAGCAAGCGTCAGTTCGTCTAAGTCGGTCGCCGAATATTCAGCTTCCGTCGCCGGGTATCTGACGGTGAGAATTAGTTCTCCGTCGCCGTTAAGGACAATCGAGGCGATAGTCCCGACATCGCCGTTAAAGACTTCTTTGTTGTAGTTGTTGACCAGGTGAATAACGCGGTCTCCCTCCCGGAAGGTGACGTGCCTCTTTATTTCCGCCTTGCCGGGAGACGGCGGGTTTGCTAGCGCCTGGATTTCTTTGTTGAGTTCTTCTACGCCGACGGCACCTTTTTTCATGGGCGGATAATACCTGCAGGCCCTCGATTGCGCCGTGTTTTTCCAGGTATTGAGAGACCAAAGCCAGCAGCGTTTCCTGGATTTGGACAGGCTCTTCTCTTTGGCAGAAGAAAAAGTCTTTGCCGGTCAAAAGAGTCGGGTCGCCGCAGTTAATCTTGTGGGCGTTGGCTATGATCTGGGACTCGGCGGCCTGCCTAAATACTTCGATCAGGTTGATGTGGGGCACGCCAAGGCGGATCAGGTCTTTCAGCACGTTGCCGGGACCGACCGAAGGGGAGCTGGTCGGTGTCGCCTACTATCAGCAGCCGGACATCCGGCGCAAGGGCGGCAAACAGCTTCCCGGCAAGCGGAAGGTCAACCGCGTTTTGAGCATGCATAAAATGGAAAGTAGCATTTATGAACCGCTTGTCAGTAATAACTACTGGACATTGTTCGGCTCTTACTCATAGACGATGCCAAATGCCAGCATATGGAAATCTAGTAATATGAAAGCCTTGATTTTACTGTATCTTGGTTCCAAAGCATAAATCAAAGCATCGTCTATTGGCTTTTGCAGGGGAAATGCCCTTGACGGTGGCAAGCGTTTCCGGTTGCTTGATCACAATGTCCAACGTGTTTTCGCCGAAAGCATCAACCAGTTTTTTGGCAGTTGCCGGGCCTACTCCTTTGACCAGGCCGCAGGAGAGGTAGTCGATGATGGCGTGCCTTGTCGCGGGTAGGGCTTTTTCGTAGAGGTTTAATTTTATCTGCCAGCCGTGCTTCGGGTGCTTGACCCGTTCTCCCCAGACGGAAAGTTTGTCGCCGACCCGGATGCCAAACATGGGGCCGGCTACGATGTCTTCCCCGGCCTTGCTTTTGAGAGCAATAACGTGAAAGTCGCTGACCTGCTTGTTCCTGGGGAAAATAATCGTCTGGACCGTGCCCTTGATTGCTTCTTCCGCCATGCAAATTCCTCCTCTTCAGGCTTCTATGCCGAGGATCACGAGCGGCACCGCTGAATCTGGAACGGACAAGCTCCCAACGATGCGAAACTTTTAAGATTTTCTACTGCTCTAGCTCCTTTTGCATCTTTAAAAGTTCTTCTTTGTCCAGACCGGTGATCCTCATGACAAACTCCAGGGACGCGCCTTCTTTTAGAGCCGTCAAGGCGACATCCCTCGCTTTTGCTTTTATGCCTTCTTCTCTGCCTTTTTCGTGATAAGACGTGGTGATCTCCATGTAATACTTCACCTCCTCGGGGTTTAGTTCACGGGGCAGACGTTGCCGGTATTCTTCCTCTTCCGCCTTGTTCAGCCTTAGATAGGTTTCAAAAAAGGCGGTCAGCAGGGTATTCCGAGCCAAGTCCAGCCGCATATTGGCCAGCATCCGGGTAAATTCAATTTTAACGGTTACTCTTTCCTCTTTGCTATAGTTCATCTTACTCATCAGGGCGGCGGCAGCGGGGTTGCCGCTTTGGACGTACTTCCGCCAGGGTTCTTTCTTGAGCTGCACTTTGAGAAAGCGAAATTCCAAGACATCCAGGAAGGAGAAACCGATCCGGAAGTAATCTTCTTC
>QLUI01000014.1 GCA_018725345.1 Bacillota bacterium
CCTTAGTAACCAGCTATTTTGGGATGTTTACTATATATTTTTGTTGTCAGAACTTTTGACTGTCAAGTTAGTTTAAACTCCTAATATATTTCTTCATGAATTCGCCGCGAGAGGACTGTCCTTCGACAGTCCTCTATCTTTCTATCCCATCCCGGGCCGTTATTCCCTGCTCCTGATAGTGTTTGACAGCCCGCATCTCCGTGACCAGGTTCGCCCTTTCCACAATCTCCCTTGGGGCATTTCTACCTGTTAATATGAGCTCCACCGAGGGGGCTTTTTCATCCATTAATTGGCAGACATCAGCGTTGCTAAGGAAGCCCTGGTTTAAGACCCCCATTATTTCATCCAGAATAATAATATCAAAACTGCCTTCCATGGCCATCATTCTGGCTTTGATAAAGCCCAGGGCAGTTGCTTCCTTAAGCTGTTCCCGTTCTTCCCCGCTCATTTCCCAAAGGAGCTTCTCCATTAAATTAAAACGGAGAATTTCCAGTTTAGGGGTTAGGCGCAGGGCACTTTCCAGTTCACCGGAGAAAGAGCTCTTTAGAAATTGGAAAATAACTACTTTTAACCCCCTGCCCACGGCACGCAGGGCCAGGCCCAGAGCCGCCGTGGTCTTGCCCTTGCCATCGCCCGTATATACCTGGACATATCCCTTCTCCATACCTTCATCCCCCTGAAATGATTTTCCGATATCCGATCACCGACTACAGCAGTCTTTCACCGATACCAACCATAACAACTACTATCAACTTCATCCTTCAATTCGTCTCTCCAGTTCCCCCAGAAGCCCCTCAATATCCCCCACTACCACGGGATATTCCGGTCTGGGCCTCTGCACCATGATAACAGGGATATCCAGTTCCGCTGCTGCCGCCAGCTTCTCCTCTACGCCCCCTGTTTCCCCGCTGTCCTTGGTCACCACCACTCCCGCGCTGTACTGGCGGAACAGTTCTCTGTTGAGCTCTTGGGAAAAGGGCCCCTGCATGGCCAGGACATTGGCGGGGGCTATCCCCAGGGCCAGGCATTTTTCTAAAGATGTAATCTGAGGCAGGACCCGGGCCACAATCCTTTCCGGAGGTATTACCCGGCAGAAAGTCTCCAGGTGATTAACTCCCACAGTGAGAAAAACGCAGCCTTTATAACCGTTAGCCTTTTGGGCAGCATCAGTAAAAGTACCTACGATGATAACCCTCTGGCCCTCCGTTAACCTGGTGGTCCCCCTCTCATAGCGGATATAGCATAGTTCCATGCGGCTGCAGACAGTCATGGCCATCGACGATACCTTAACAGCAAAGGGATGAGTGGCATCAACCACCGCCTTTATCCCCATCTCCTGTGTTAACTCTACCAGGCTGTCTTGATCCAGACCTCCATCCCGGACGGTCAGATTATCCTTTTTATTAAGCAGGGCTTTCCCATACTTACTAAAAGTAGCGGCTATGACTTTATAGCCCCTTTGCTGCAGAGGGTCAATTACACTTCTGGCTTCTGTTGTGCCTGCCAAAACAAGGATCATAAAACATAACCCCGGGGTGTGATGAATTTTCCCGCTTGTATATAGGAACGGGAATTGCCGATGATCACCACCGAAAACATATCCATTTCATGGCTCAGCAGCTCATCCAGGTTGGTTACGGTTATCTCTTCTCCCTCCCGGGCGGCATTACGGACTATGCCCACAGGGGTTCGGGGGTTTCTGTGCTCCAAAAAAATTTCCCGGGCCTGATTAATATAGTCGGGCCGTCCATGGCTTTTGGGGTTATAGAGGGCAGTAACGAAATCCCCCTGGGCTGCCAGATTTAACCGTTTGACTATGACCTCCCAGGGTGTCAGCAGGTCACTGAGACTTATAATAGCCATATCATGCATTAGAGGCGCTCCCAGGAGGGCGGCGCCCATGCTGGCCGCCGTAATACCAGGGATTATCTCAGCCTCCACAGGTTCTGTTTCCTTACTGTTTAGTTCCAGGAAGGGTCCGGCCATCCCGTAAATCCCCGGGTCGCCGCTGCTGACCAGGGAGACATTATGCCCCTCCCGGGCCAGGTCAATAGCCATCTTACAGCGTTCCAACTCCCGGCCCATACTTGAAGCCAGAACCTTTTTCCCCTCTGCCAGGTCCTCGATTAAATCCGTATATACTTTATAGCCCAGGATAACCTGGCTGTCGCCAATGGCCTCCAGGGCCCGCCGTGTCATCTGCTGCCGCCCTCCAGGGCCGAGTCCTACGATATATACCTTACCCTTTTTATCCATATTCATATCTCCTTAATGCTCTCTTATTGACGTAAAGTTAAGGCCTGACCGCAAAGTAAACTTTAGCGGATACCGGCGGAGAGGTCCTTGACTATGGCCACGGTGATGCCGGGAAAGCAGGTTTTACCCGCTAATAGCAAGGGTTCCCGGGCCGCCAGCAAGGCGGCAGGTTCGGCCACTGCCCCTGTGCCTGTTTGTTCCAGAACAAAATCCGAGGGTGTAAAATGGCCCTGTAGTTTCTGGAGCCGGGCAGCGGAGAAGAACTGTAGGGGCACGCCCAGGATGCGAGCCGCCTCCAGGAGTCCCTGCTCCTCCTGTTTGATATCAATGCTGGCCAGGCAGGCCACACTATACCGGCTTATTTGTAAGTTATCCAGAGTACTGTAAATGGCGGAAAGGATCTCATTTCCAGGCTTACCCTTGCGGCAGCCCACACCTATGACAATATTGCGGGGGCGGAGGATGACATGGGGAAGAGGAAGGGATAAATCCTGGTTAAGGGTTTCTTCCGTCATCAGGACAGCTCCCCGGAAAGAACCCCTGCTGATATCTTCTATGGCCTCCACTTTAACGGCATTTGCGGGGAATAATGGCTCTACCCCGACGGTGCTGTAAAGGGCTACGGGATCCCCTTCCAGGAGAGAGAGGGCCACGTTTTTCCATTGTTCCAGGTTCTCCAGCTCACAACCGTTTCTCCGGGCCAGGTCATCCAGAGCCGGGATCCCTTCCACATCTGTGGCCGTGGTCAGCACCGCCCTGCCACCTAGAAAGGCCGCCATTTCCCGCGCTAACTCATTGGCTCCTCCCAGGTGCCCGGAGAGGAGAGGAATAACGTACTGTCCCAATTCAGCTAATACAAGGACCGGGGGGTCCTTTTTTTTATCCCGGATTAGGGGAGCAATGACCCGTACCACGATACCTGTGGCCATGATAAAGATGTATTGACTATACTCCTTCCAGCAGGATTCCAGGAATGGACCCAGGGCTCCCCGAAAATAGGCATGGCCCGGATAATCCGCCTCCAGCCTGCCGGGCAGCAGGAGGTGGCAGTCGGGATATAACCCTTTTATTTTAAGACCCAGTTCTGCGGCCTTCTTAGTCAGGGCCACCACGGCCATCATCAGGAGGCCTGCCTGTATTCATGGCTGAAGGTTTTATCATAGAGCCGGGAGAGTTCATACTCCTCACCCAGAAAATCCCCTACCAGGATGAGAGCGGTTTTTACGATCTTTTCCTCTTTTACTTTGGCGGCTATATCCCCCAGGCTACCCCTGATGATTTTTTCATCCGGCCAGGAGGCCTTCTGGATTACGGCTGCGGGCCACTTCTCCCCGTAGGAGGGTATGAGGTCCTTAGTCATATCTTCGATCATGCTGACACTTAAGAAAATGGCCAGGGAGGCCTTATGCCGGGCCGGGCCGGCTAAGTCCTGGCCGGCGGGGACGGGAGTCCGTCCTTCCTGCCGGGTAAGGATGACCGTCTGGGACACTCCCGGCAGGGTATATTCCATCTTTAGGGCGGCGGCTGCCGCCAGGAAGGAACTGACCCCGGGAATGACCTCAAAGGGGATTTTTTCCCTGGAGAGGGCATCCATCTGGCCGTGCCCAGGCCCCTCTGAACATCCAGGAGATCCAGGGAAAGAAGGATGCCCCCCGGAGCAGGGAATTGATAATCTCCATGCTTTTTTCTCAATGGCCAGAGGGTCTGTAATAAAATCCTTCATTGAATACTAACTCCCTTTCCTTACATATAGGGGCGCAGGATTTCCTCCAGTTCCCCCAGAACCCGGTCATTGCCTTCCCGACCCTTAATGGCCAGACGGAAAAAGTGCTCATCCAGGAAACGAAAACTGCTGGCATCCCTGATCATAATCCCCTGGCCCTCCATGGCCCGTTTAAGGGCTTTAACACTCCAGCTTCTGGTCAACAGCTTGACTAAAATAAAATTGGAATCGCTGTCATAAACCTTAATCTCCTTGAGTTCACGCAGTTTATTAATAAAATAGGGCCTTTCTGCCAGGATCCATTTCCTGGTCTTTTCCACATATTCCTTCTGTCCCAGGAGCCAGGGCCCCAGTAGAGCAGCCAGGGCATTGACAGTCCAGGGTTCTTGATGAGCTTTTAATTTTTCCAGGAGAATGGGATGGGCCAGGCAGTACCCCAGGCGCAGGCCGGGGACGGCAAAAAACTTGGTAAAGGCCCTTAAAATGATGACGTTTTCGTATTTTTCCAATTCTCCCAGAATGCTGGCTCCCTGGATGTCCGGGACAAATTCCACAAAAGTCTCGTCCAGGAGCACGTAGGTATGCCTTTTCTGGGCCTCATCCAGGATTTTCAGCAGCTCCCTTTTAGGAATTACTTTTCCCGTGGGATTATTAGGGCTGCAAAGTACCGTCATATCATAGCCCCGGGCTAACTCCCTGATAAACCCCGCTACATCCAGCCTGAAGTCATCCGCTTCCTTTATTTCGAAGTAGTCCACCGGCATCTGCCGGGAAGCAAAAGCCCTTTCATAATCGGCAAAAGATGGCGCCGGAATTAAGACCTTGCGTGGTTTTAATGCTCTGGCAGCCAGGTAAATCAATTCCGTAGCCCCATTCCCCACCATGATCCATCCCGAGGGGTACCCGGTATAAGCCGCCAGAGCCCCTTTCAATTCCCGGTAATCCCGGTCCGGATAACGGCTTAAAACATCCAGATGAGAGCCCAGAAAATCCTTCATAGTCTTGGGAAGGGGCAGGGGATTTATATTGGCGCTGTAATCAAGAATCTCCCGGGGATCATAGCCGTACTCCCGGGCTACCCGGTCCACATCCCCTCCATGGATAACATCTAAATTATTCACCTCTCTATAACTCCCTCCAACTGTTTACTGTAAGACTGCTAAGCAACATTATGATCAAGGCCAATACAGCCGTAGTTATGTAGTAATCTTCTTTTTTTCGAAGGTAGTGCCCATATCCAAGAGGCCTAAACCATCCAGGTATTCTAAGCCCGCTTCTGTTAAATAAGGGTCATGGAGCTCCCGCCCCTTCGATGACAATCAGCTCATAACTCTCTGCCAACTGCCGGTACGTATTTAGCACCAATTCCTTAAGCTCCGGCTTGAAATTGTGATACTCTACTGCCGACATATTGTCATGGACCCTGCCCTTTAAGATGACCTGGGCTTTTTTTATCTCCATTTTTTTTTAGCGATGATGGTGGACAGATAGTGAATTCTATCTCCCTGAATTTTTTCCAGGTCATAGTATATTTCTTCGTCATCCCAACCACATTTGCTGACCATGACGGCATTTTCCAAATGTCCTGATTTCTTCAGCTTCTCCACAATGACCGGTAAGCTTCTGTAAACTTTCATCAGAACCAGGTTGCCGGAGCAATCCAGGACCCGATCCAGGATTTCTTCTCCCGCTGTGGCCGGAACTATGGTAAGGGTTTCGTCCTTTTCCGTCAGGGGTATTCCCAGGCGGCTGGCCAGATGGGAAAAGGAGGTGATGCCGGGGATGGTGACCAGGGGATAGCCGCTGTCCCGGAGGAGCCGGAAAATATAAATATATGTACTGAAAAGCATGGGATCTCCCAGAGTTAGAAAGGCTACCTTCTGTCCCTTCACCAGGAGGTTCAGAATGATGTCTTTATTTTCCTCCCAGGCTCTGTTCAGTTCCTGTTGATCGCTGACCATGGGGAAAGTAAGGCGAGTAACCTGGGCCCCTTCTTTAAGATAGTGTCTGGCTATGGCCAGGGCTATACTGTCTTCTGCCTTTTCCCCCCTGGGGGCAATGACGGCATCCACCTGGCTCAAAACCTGGGCTGCCTTAATGGTCAGGAGTTCCGGATCCCCGGGCCCCACACCGATGCCATAAAAAATTCCTGACATTACTTCTGTCCTCCTGCTCTTAAAACCTGGCTGCCAGTTGATGTAAGGCTTGTTCACTGGCTTCCACGGTTTGGGCTATGTCCTCTTTTGAGTGGGCCAGGGAGACAAAGACCGCCTCAAACTGGGAGGGGGCCAGGTAGATTCCCCGGGCCAGCATCAGCTGGAAATACTCTTTGAATAATAATGTATCCGAGCTGGTGGCTGCCTTGTAGTCCTTTACTTCCTGGGCGGCGAAGAAACCGGTCAGCATGGAACCATAGCGGTTTACCCGGAGGGGAATTCCCGCTTTTTGGGCCCCGGCCTTTAATCCCTGTGCCAGGATTTCTGTCAGCTGATCCAGTCTTTCATAGCATCCGGGCTTTTCCAGTTCCTTTAAAACAGCCAGCCCTGCGCTCATGGCCAGAGGGTTTCCCGAGAGGGTTCCGGCCTGATAGACGGGGCCTGCCGGGGCTATGTTCTCCATGATTTCCCTTCTGCCGCCATAAGCCCCCACAGGGAGGCCTCCCCCGATGATCTTACCCAGGCAGGTTAGGTCGGGCCTGATGTCCTTCTGGGTCTGCACCCCGCCCCAGGCTACTCGGAAACCGGTCATCACTTCATCAAAGATGAGAAGAGCGCCGTATCTGGCGGTAAGCTCCGCAAGTCCTTCCAGGAATCCCGGGGCGGGAAGGACCACACCCATGTTGCCTGTAACAGGCTCCAGGATCACAGCGGCAATTTCTTCTCCCATCCGGGAAAATATCTCTTCCACCCCTGCCAGATGGTTGAAGCTGGCCGTTAGGGTGCCCCCGGCTATATCTTTGGGGACTCCGGGGCTGGAGGGTACACCCAGAGTCAGGGCTCCAGACCCGGCCTTAATCAGGAGGGAGTCGGAATGACCGTGGTAACAGCCTTCAAATTTCAGGATCTTGTCCCTATTGGTATAGGCCCGGGCCAGCCTTAGGGCGCTCATGGTAGCCTCCGTGCCGGAATTGACCATCCGGACCATTTCTATAGACGGGAAAGCCCTGGTAATGATCCGGGCCATTTCCGTCTCGATTTCCGTAGGGGCGCCGAAACTGGTGCCCGTTTCTTCCACGCATTTTTTCAGGGCGGCAACAACCTGGGGATGCCGGTGTCCCAGAATTAAAGGGCCCCAGGAACCCACGTAATCTATGTATTCATTGCCATCCACATCCACCAGCCGGGAACCGGCGCCATGGTCAATAAAAAGAGGGTGATCTCCCACGGACCTAAAGGCCCGTACGGGGCTGTTGACCCCGCCGGGGATATACTCCAGGGCCTCCTTAAAAAGGGCTTGAGATCTGGTATAACTTCTTCCCATGAGACCAACCTCCTAACTTTCTTTTAACCAGCGGGCAATATCCAGGGCATGGTAAGTCAAAATCATATCACTTCCGGCCCTTTTTAGCCCTGTCATCAGCTCCAGGACAACCCGCTTCTCATCGATCCAACCCTGGAGGGCGGCGGCTTTGACCATGGCATACTCACCGCTGACATTATAGGTGGCTACGGGGCAGAGAAACTGGTCTTTCACGGCCCTGATAATATCCATGTAGGCCAGGGCCGGTTTGACCATTACCACATCAGCCCCTTCTTCTATATCCAGGGCTACTTCCCTTAAGGCCTGGTCTGTGCCGGACCGGGGGTCCATCTGGTAGGCGCTTCTGTCACCGAACTGGGGCGCAGAACCGGCGGCTTCCCGGAAAGGCCCGTAAAAGCCTGAAGCATATTTAGCCGAGTAGGCCATAATGATGGTATCGATAAAACCTTTCTGGTCTAAGGCTTTCCTGATGGCTGCCACCCGGCCGTCCATCATATCCGAGGGGGCTACAATATCGGCCCCCGCCTGGACATGGGATACGGCTGTACGGGCCAGGAGGTCCAGAGTGGAGTCATTTAGAATCTCCCCGCCTTGGATAACACCGCAGTGCCCGTGGCTGGTGTATCCACAGAGGCAGACATCGGTAATCACTACCAGCTGGGGGAATTCTTCTTTCACTAGGCTGACGGCCTGCTGGACAATCCCCTCCTGGGCGTATCCCTGGGACCCCATTTTATTTTTATGAGAAGGAATACCGAAGAGGATGATGGCGGGAATACCAGCCTGGACTGCCTTTTCCGCTTCCGGCAGGAGTCTGTCGGGGGAGAGCTGGAAAACTCCCGGCATAGAGCCGATTTCTCTTTTGATCCCCTGTCCCTCTATGGCAAACATGGGATAAATCAAATCATTAGCGGTAAGTTGAACCACGGCCACCATATTTCTGATTCCCGGGGTTTTCCGCAAACGTCTCATCCTGGTAATGGGAAAATTCATTTATTCCTTCCCCCTTTGCTTGCAAAATGTTCTACCAGGGCCTGGACCAGACCCTCAATGGTATATTCCCGGGCCACCACATCCACCCTAAGGCCTAAGGTCCGGGCTGTATCCGCCGTTACGGGCCCGATGCAGGCCACAACTATATTCTCTGGTATAAACGGCTCTCCGGTGGGGAAAAGGGCGGCGAAATTTTTCACTGTGGAAGAACTGGTAAAGGTAACGGCCTGGATTTGGCCCTGCCGGATCTTCTCCAGCAGTATGGTACTGTCCTGGTCATCCTGAACTGTACGGTAGGCCGTAACTTCGTCAACCTGGATGCCGAAAGCCAGTAACCCCTGGGCCAGCAAAGGCCTGGCCAGCTCCGCCTTGGGCAGCAAAACCCTCTGCCCTATGACCAGTTTCTCCTTTAAACCCTCCAGGATTTCCTCTGTCCGGTATTTTTCCGGGATAAAATCCACCACCAGGCCCATTTCCTCCAGGGCTTCCCTGGTCTGGGGCCCGATGGCGCAGATTCTGGCCTTTCCCAGATTGCGTATATCTATTTTCAGTTTTTTCAGGCGCTGGAAAAAGTAGTCCACACCATTGACACTGGTAAAAACAATCCAATCATAGGTTGCCGCCCAGCGGACCGCCTGGTCCAGGGGTTCCAGGTCCAGAGGGGGTTCGATTTTGATGGTTGGAAACTCCAGGGCTTCTCCGCCCAGATCTGCAATCCTGCGGGAAAGGATGCTGGCCTGCCGACGGGCCCTGGTGACCAGAATCCGGCGGCCAAAAAAGGGCAGTTTCTCAAACCATTCAAGTTTTTGGCGCAGAGAAACTACATCACCCACAATGATAACGGCCGGAGATGTGAGGCCCGCAGCCCGGACTTTTTCGCCGATATCCTCCAGAGTACCCGTCACCACTTCCTGCTCGGGGCGGGTTCCCCAGCGAATGACCGCTGTGGGGGTGGAGGCGCTTTTACACTTTTCCTGCAGGTTGGCCGTTATCTCCGGTAGGTTTTCTACGCCCATTAGAAATATTAATGTCCCCGGATCCAGGGCTAAACGGCTCCAGTCAATATAGCTGCCTGTTTTGCCCGGGTCTTCGTGGCCGGTGATAACTGTAAATGTTGAGGCCAGTCCCCGGTGGGTTACAGGGATCCCCGCATAAGCTGGTACGGCAATGCAGGAAGTAACCCCCGGAACTACTTCAAAGGCTACTCCTGCCTGCCTTAAGTGTTCGGCTTCTTCACCGCCCCGGCCAAAAACGAAAGGGTCTCCCCCTTTCAATCTGGCAACGACACAACCCTTTTGCCCCTGGGTCACCAGTAGCTCATTGATCTCTTCCTGGCTCAATGTATGGCGATGGGGGAGTTTTCCCACATAGATTAACTCTGCCCCCGGTTTTTTATAGGATAATAGACTGGGATTAGCCAGCCGGTCATAGACAACGGTATCGGCTTTTTTAATGCACTCCAAACCTTTGACTGTAATGAGCCCGGGGTCTCCCGGCCCCGCACCGATTAAGTATACCCTGCCTTCTTTCATCAACAATCTCCTACCCTGATCTTATTCAAAATCTCATCCGCACCCTGGGCCAGCAGTTTCCGGGCCAGGGTGATCCCCAGGTCCCCGGGGCAGGTCTTATCAACACTTATACTGTCCTTGAGCATCCGGTGCCCATCCAGGCTGGCAACCATGCCCTGGAGGGAAATTTTACCGCCCTGGATTTGGGCCATGGCCCCGATGGGAATCTGACATCCCCCTTCCAGGGTCCTCAAAAAGTCCCGTTCCACCCGGATACAGCAGGATGTTTCCGCGTCATTGGCACCCCTGATTATTCCGGCCATCTCTTCATCATTATCCCTGATCTCCAGTCCCAGGGCACCCTGGCCGATGGCGGGAAGGGATATGGAGTAATCAAGTCTTTCCGTTATTCTCTCTCCTAGGCCCAGCCTATCCACACCGGCAGCGGCCAGGATAACAGCTGTAAAATCTCCCTGATCCAGCCGCTTCAGGCGGGTATCAATGTTTCCGCGGAGGTCCGCCAGGTTTAGATCAGGCCTAGCATGGAGCAGTTGAGCCCTGCGGCGCAGGCTGCCGGTCCCGATAATGGCCCCCCGGGGCAAATCACTAAAGAAATTTCCCTGTCTGGAAATCAGGGCATCCCGGGGATCTTCCCTCCGGGTGATGGCTCCGATAATCAATCCCGGGGGAAGAATCGTGGGCAGGTCTTTCATGCTGTGAACCGCTAGGTCAATTTCCCCCTCTAAAAGGGCAATCTCCAGTTCTTTGGTAAAAAGGCCTTTATCCCCAATTTTGGCCAGGGGTACGTCCAGGAGCTTGTCACCTTTGGTGCGCATGGGAACCAGGACAAAGGTACAGGAAGGATTCCGGCTGCCCAGTAATTCCGCCATATGTTCAGCCTGCCAAAGGGCCAGAGGGCTCTGGCGGGTACCTATTTTAACTGTTCTCTTCACAATGCGCCCTCCCTGTTTCCGTCTTCATCCCCTGGTTCCAGATTAAAAAGTTTGCATAGGACCTGGGAATAACCGTTTTCCTTATCCCTGCGGGCATATTCTTTGAGGTTGGCGATGGGTTCGTTGAGAATTTTATTCAAGGTAGAGGTTACCAGGGAATTAATGATTTTCTTATCCCGCTCGGATAAGGGCCCCAACTTGCGTAAAGCCCAATCGATTTCCTGTTTCCTGATCTTTTCGGCCTTTTCTTTCAAGGCCCTAATGGTAGGTACAACGGCTAAGGAATCAAACCATTGATAAAAATTGTTTATTTCCTCGTTAACCAGTAAATCCACTTTAATGGCTTCTCGCCTGCGTTCGGCCAGGTTCTTTTGCACCACCTGCTCCAGGTCGTCAATATCATAGACGGATATTCCCGAAAGCGCGGCCACCGCAGGATGGATATCCCGGGGGACGGCTATATCTATAAACAGCAGAGGCCGTCCGGCCCTGGCAGACAGGACAGACTGCAGATCTTCAGCTTTAACAATATAATGGGGAGCTGCGGTACAGCTGATGACAATATCGGCTTCCACCAGGTGAAGGGAAAAATCATCCAGCCGGATGGCCTGACCTCCAAACTCTTGGGCCAGCTTACACGCATTGGCATATGTCCGATTGCCCACAACCACGGTGGATACACCATTACCCACCAGATTACGCAGAACCAGTTCCCCCGTTTCTCCCGTTCCCAGAACCAGTGCTGTGCGGCCTGTTAATTCCCCCAGGATCTGGCTGGCCAGGTCTACGGCGGCAGAGCCCACGGAAACGGCCAGGCGGTCGATGAGGGTTTCGGTACGGGCCTTCTTCCCCGTGAAGATGGCTTTGAGGAAGAGTCCATTGAGGATCGGGTTGGACATCCCGCACTGGCAGGCTGTGTCATAAGCTTCCACCACCTGGCCCAGGATTTGGCTTTCCCCCAGAATCATGGAATCTAATCCAGCGGCCACGCGAAAAAGATGATGAACAGCCTGCCGTCCTTCCTTAATATACGCATGCCTTTCCAGGGTTTCCCCAGCACAACCGCTGAAGTCAGCAATTAAGCTAATCAGCTCTTCTTTGCCCCGGACCAGATCCCGGGTGGTTGTATAATATTCTGTGCGGTTGCAAGTGGAAAGGATCACCAGACCCTCCACCCGGGAGAGAACCCTAAATTCGGGGGCTCGGTTTTTAATCTGAACCCTGGTCATAGCCACCTTTTCCCTAATTTCTACGGGGGCCGTCTTATGATTTAGGCCAAATACGATGATAGACATTTTCTCACCTCTTCCCTGGCAGCTTCCATGTTCCCATGTAATACTGATGCAATAATCTCCGAATCTATAATTTCCTGCAGGAACTTCTTCCTGTCCTGCTGATCCTTTAGCAGCTCCCGGGCCATTTCCCTGGCTTCGCCCAGAAGGGCCAGCACTTGGATATACCCCGGGCCATAAAGCTCCCCTAACTCCCTGATAATCTTTCCTGCCAGGGCAGGACTCTTGCCGTTAGTAGAAACGGCGATGAGTAGTTCACCCCGTTTCAAGAAGGAATTAACAATAAAACTGCTCTCACCAGGACTATCCACCACATTAACCAGAATCCTGTTTTCCCTGCAGTATGCCGCGATAAGACCGTTTATTTCCCTGATGTTGGTGGCGGCGATAACCAGGAAACTATCCTGGAGGTATTGCTCCCGGTAATGATCCTCTATCCAGCGGATTTTGCCACAGCGGGCCAGCTCCATCAGCGAGGGACATAGACGGGGACTAACAACAAAGACGGCGGCGGCGCTATCAAGAAAGGTCTGGACCTTGCGCAGGGCCACTTCTCCCCCGCCGATAACGCTACATTTTTTATTCTTTAGGTATAGGGTAACGGGATAATCAAAACTCATAATTATTCACTTCCTGAACACGAATTCCGATTATAGTCTGTTCCTTACCAAATTGGCCCAGGAGACCAATGATCTGTTCCCTGGTTCGGGGGACAACAGGTTGGGGAGGTATCATCCCCGCCGCCAGCATCCCCTGGTACATTTCCAAAACCCAGGGTTTAAAAAGATTGGCCCGCATTAAGGCTGCTTCATCGGACAGAACATCCTGGGGATGGCCCTGGGCGATGGCCTGCCCGTCGTTCATCACAAAAACATAATCGGCCCAGGCAAAAACCTCGTCTATGTTATGACTGGAGATCATCACAGTAGCTCCGCCTTGATTAAACTCATCCAGGAGAGCCATAATTTGTCCGGAATAAAAGGGGTCAAGACTGCTGGTGGGTTCATCCAGAAGAATAACCTCCGGTTCCATGGCCAGGACTCCGGCTATGGCTACCCTCTTTTTCTGCCCCTGGCTTAAAAAGTGCACGGGCTTATCCCTTAAAGCCCATGTCCCCGTCTTCTCCAGGGCTTCAGCAACCTTGGCCCTGACCCTATCCTCCGGCCATCCCAGGTTCAGGGGGCCGAAGGAGACGTCCTGGTATACGCTGGCGGAAAAAAGCTGATTATCAGGGTCCTGAAAAACGATTCCCACCGTCTTTCTAAGTTCTTTCAACGAGCGCGTGCCGTACTCCAGAGCACGGCCCTTGAGGAGAATCCGCCCCTTCTCCGGTCTGTTCACTCCATTGAAATGAAGAAAGAGGGTGGTCTTTCCTGCACCGTTTTTTCCCACAACGGCAATCTTTTTCCCCCAGGGAATCTGCATAGACAGATTCTTCAGGGCCTTTGTCCCATCTATGTATCTAAAATCAATGTTATCTGCCTCCAGGATATGTACTGTCATAAAACCTCCTATACTATGGTCAGAAGAAGCAGGAAGGCATCCAGTCCGGCATAAGCAGCTATGCTATAGG
>QLUI01000140.1 GCA_018725345.1 Bacillota bacterium
TAAGTTTATACCGTTTACCGTTACCCTCGCCCGTCCCTCGCTATCAATAATCACGGTGAGTCAAGGCTTGGCGGAAAGGAGCCGTCGAAGATACAACCCATATTGACGTTGGATGGAAAAAGATTTTAGTTGTTTTTTTGAAATCCTGTGTAATCGCGAGAATAAGGGGAATAGACTCTAAAATTAGGGGTTTAAACCGGTTTCTTAGAAACTGTGAAACACAAATCCAGCTACTACTCTTATTTAATATTTATGGCTTTCAAAGGAAAAAACACATATCAGTAGAAATATACAAGATAGGCTAGTGACGGAAAGGATGCAAAATTATGACTGGTGGATACTGGTCGCATGGCCTGGTCACGCGCAGAGGCGGACAGACTCTGGAACGACTTTGTTCGTACCAACGATGCGCATAACGCCGAGTGGCGCCGCATTGATGCGCTATTCCAATAAGAAGCTGGTAATCGACCCCTTCTGTCAAGGAAACCGATCTTTCTTCTTTAAGGCAATATCAGAGTTAGGAGGAGGAACAATGATCTTCAAGTTCATCCACACCGCCGACATCCATCTGGACAGCCCATTACTGGGTCTGGCCCGCTATGACGGCGCCCCTGTCCAATATGTCCGCACCGCTGTACGCAAAGCCTTTCTCAATCTGATTGAACTGGCCATTGAGGAAAAAGTAAGCTTCATCCTTATCGCAGGCGACCTCTACGATGGTGATTGGCGCGACTACAACACGGGCCTTTTTTTCGCAGCTCAGATGACGAAACTGCGCGAGGCCGGCATCCGGGTCTTTTTCGCTCGCGGCAATCACGACGCAGCGAGTCAGATCACCCGGCACCTGTCTCTGCCGGATAACGTCAGAGAGCTGTCCTGCAAATCCCCGGAAACGATCTGCCTTGACGACCTGGGGGTCGCCGTGCATGGTCAAGGCTTCAGCAAGGCTGCCGTCACCGAAGACCTCTCCCGTAGTTACCCCGATGCCCTTCCGGGCTACCTGAACATCGGGGTCTTGCACACTTCCGCCGGCGGCCGGGAAGGCCACGAAAACTACGCTCCCTGCGACATCAACAGCCTTGCCGCCAAAAGCTACGATTACTGGGCGCTGGGCCATGTCCACAAACGCGAATACCGGCAAGACCCCTGGATTGTCTTTCCTGGCAATATCCAGGGCCGCCATATCCGCGAAACAGGCGATAAAGGTTGTACCGTGGTCACCGTCAGTGATGGCCGTATCATCTCCGTCCGCCACCACCCGCTGGATATCCTCCGCTGGAATCTTTGCGAGGTGGACGCCTCAGGCGCAGCCGACACCGAAGAAATTCTTGGTCGCGCCAAAGAGGCTCTGGAGGTTGCCATCGCCAAAGCCGAAGACAAAATGCTTGCTGTCCGCTTCCATGTCAATGGTGCCTGCCCCGCCCACACCCTCATCCAGAACGCCCTCGAATCCTTTGTCAACAACCTCCGCCAGGTGGCAGGCGACCTCGGCGCCGGTAACCTCTGGGTCGAGAAGGTCAACATCAACACCCGCCGCATGGCCGCCCGCAGCGAAATCAAATCCCACCACCCCGTAGAAAGCCTCCTTAAATATATCCGGGAACTGGCCAACGACGAACAAGCCGTTGCCGGACTACTCGCCGAATTTACAGCCTTAAAAAAAGTCCTGCCTCCCGAGCTTTACGAAGCAGACGGCTTTTGCTTAAACAACACTCGCTACCTCGCTGAACTCCTCCCGCAAGTGGAGGAATTGCTTCTCTCACGCCTGATGGAGGGGGATGTGTTCGGTCATGAGATTTAGCAAGCTGACACTTACCGCCTTTGGCCACTTCACAAACTATGAGTTCACCCTCCCCGACAATCGTCCCTTCCACATTTTCTATGGACTGAACGAAGCCGGTAAAAGCACAATCCTCCGCGCTGTTACAGACTTTCTCTACGGCTTCCCCCACCAAAGCCCGGATGTCTACTTCCACACAGCAAGCGACCTGCGCATCCAGGCCTCCGTCAAAGATACCACCGGCAACGAACACATCTTGATTCGCCGCAAGGGACGGAAGAACACGCTTTTCGATCCAGACGGCAAGACCTGTGACGATCTCCTGCAAACCGTCCTGAACAATATCGATAAAAACCGCTTTGCCATGATGTTCGGCATGGACCATAGCTCCCTCCGCAAAGGAGGAGAAAACATCCTCAAAGGCGGAGGTGCCGTCGGCGAAAGCCTCTTTGAGGCTGCCAGCGGCATCAGCGGCCTTCGGGACCTCTTCCGCAGACTCGAAGAGGAAGCCGGCAAGCTTTACAGGCCCCAAGGCTCCAGAATGGCCATCAATGCCAAGCTCAACGAATACAAAGAAGCCAAGGCTAAAATCATCCACGCTTCCTTGCGTCCCACCGATTGGCAGGAACGGGAAAGAGCCTACCACGAAGAGGAACGGCAAATAACCACCCTCCGGAAAACCATCAGCCAGCTCCACATCAGCAAAGCAAGGTGGGAGCGCCTGCAAAAAACGTTGCCCATCCTCGCCGGTCGAAACGAACTCATCCACCAGGCTACAAAGATCGGCGACGTCCTCGAACTTCCGCCCACGTTTCAGGAAGAACGCCTGGATCTGCTTAAAGCCAGAACCAAAACCATCCTGGACCAGGAAAAAGCGCAACAAGACCTCCGCACCCTCCGGGAGCGCATCAACGACATCCACATCCCACCGCAACTCCTTGACCACGCCAATCATGTTGCCGGACTACAGGAACGCCTGGACACATACCGTACTTACTTAAAAGAAATCCCTGCCTTGCAGGGAGAAGTGGAAGAACTGAGGCGCTCGGCAACAGCCATCCTCCGTGAACTAAAACCATCCCTGACAACCCTCGCAGATGCCCAAACACTGCGTCCGCCACTCCACCTCAGAAAAGAAATCCGTTCCCTCGGCGCGGACTACACCAGCCTCAAAGAAAAGCTCGCCTCCACTCAAGCGAGGGTCAATGACTACCAGCTGGACCAGGAAAAGCTCCGTTTGGACAAAGAAAAAATCGGTTCCATCCCTGATACCGCCGAACTGAAAGAACTTACAGAACGCGTCCAAAAACAGGGTGACCCGGAAAGAGACCTCCTGCAAACCCGCGCTGACGCCGAAGCCCTCCGCTCACAAATCGTGAAAGAAATTGCCGTGCTCGGGCTTTGGACCGGTACGAGCGAGGAATGTGAGCAGCTTACCCTCCCCTTGCCGGAAACGGTCCGCCGCTTTGAACAGGAATTCAAGTCCCTGCAGGATGCCCTCCTCAAAACAGACGAAAGCATTGCCAAGGAAGAAACAGACATCACAACCGCAGAGAGAAACATCAACGCTCTTCAGTCTTCCGGGGAGATCCCCACGGATGACATCCTCACCACCGTTAGAAACAGGCGCCAGGCGGGCTGGCAACTGATCCGCCGCTCTTGGCTGGAAGGGAACCCGGACACCGAGGCGGAGAAAGCCTTTGACCCCGAAAATCCCCTGGACATCGCCTATGAATCAAGCGTCACCGCCGCCGACAACGCCGCCGACGCTCTGCGCAGGGAAGCCGCCCGTGTAGCTGACAAATCCTCATGCCTGCAGTCCATCGCCCGCAGTCGCCACGAAATCAACCTCCTCCGGGAGAAAAGAACCGACATCGAAGCCCGGCTAAAGGAAGCAAATGCCCGTTGGCTCAAAGCCTGGCAAAACGCCGGCATCATACCACTTACCCCGGATGAGATGCGGGCTTGGCTCGAACGCCATCAAACCGTGACATCGAACATCAAAGAGCTTAACAAGCTGCTTTCCAGGGCCGGGAACCTCGAAAGCCGGATTGACACCTCCATTATGGAACTTCGTACCGCCCTCGCCGGACTGACAGTATCAACCTCCGAGCAAACCCTCTCCGGCCTCATCAGCCGGGCCCGCGAAGTATACACAGCCACCGATAAGAACAGAACTCTCCTGCAAACCCTGGACAACTCCCTGGCCGAGACAGAGATAAAACTTAAAAAAGCCCGGCAGGACTACAGCCAGGCGCAGGACAATCTCCAACTTTGGCAGCAAAAATGGTCATCGGCCATGGCCCAGTCCGCCCTTCCCGCCGACACCGCCATCGAAGCTGCCGCCGCTTTCCTGGACAAACTCGAAGAACTGTTCACCAGCCTGGATACCGCAGCCGACCGCGAACACCAGATTCAAAAGAAACAGGAGTATACTGCGGATTTTGCCGCTAAAGCAGCATCCCTGACCAAAACGCTTGCCCCGGAGCTCATCGACACCCCTTCTGATATTGCCGTCTCCCGCCTGCAATCCCTAGTGGCCCAAGCCAACCTTGACACCACCAAACTTTCCGGGCTAAAAGAACAGCTGAACAATGCCGAAACAGCTCTGGGAAAAGCCGAGGAGTCCATCCGTGACATCAACCGCCGCTTCGATGCTCTCAAAAAACAGGCCGGCTGCAGCGAAGAAGCCGAAATGGAACGGATTGAGGCGAATTCCCGGAAATTAACCGACATCAAGGACAAGCTGAACCAGATCGATAAGCAACTCCTGTTCGCTGGTTCGGGACAGTCCCTCACCGAACTCGTTGCAGAAGCCGAGGGAGCAGACGGCGACACAGTCCAAAGCAACCTCATCCAGCTTGATAACGAACTTAAAACCCGGGACGAAGAACGGTCCTCCCTGGAGCAACAGTTTGGTGTGACCAAAAAAGCCTACTTGGAACTTCTGGCAGGTGCTGACTCCACTGCCCTCGAATCTGCGGAGGCAGCCCAAAGTATTATTGCCGATTTGCGATCCTCCACGGAAGAATACCTGCAGCTACGCCTGGCTGCAATTGTTCTCCTTAAGGCTATCGACCGCTACAGGGAGGAAAACCAGAACCCCGTCATCCGGCGCTCGGGCGAGCTATTCTCGGAACTGACACTAAACTCATTTGCCTCTCTCAAGGTAGACTTTGATGAAAACGACAAACCCATCCTTCTCGGCGTGAGGGCATCCGGGAACACCGTCAAAATGGAAGGCATGAGCGATGGCTCCCGCGACCAGCTTTATCTGGCTCTCCGCCTGGCCAGCATCGAGAGATACCTGGCCTCCCACGAACCGGTACCCCTCATCCTCGATGACATCCTTGTGAATTTTGATGACAGGAGGGCAGCCGCGACCCTGCGAGTTCTGGCCGCGCTTGCCGGGAAGACCCAGATACTTTTCTTTACCCATCACGAGAGGCTGGTACAGCTGGCGAGGGAGGTTGTGCCTGAAGGGTTGCTTTGTGAGCATCATTTGACAATGTAATGG
>QLUI01000141.1 GCA_018725345.1 Bacillota bacterium
CTAACCCAGGGATCACCGGCTGCAAGGATGAAATGCAAAGCCACTCCGAGCGGCTACTTATCTTGATTGGAGTATAGCAGATGGCTTGAGCTGAATGCTACCCTTTTGTGGGCCGCTAATTGGAAAATCTGCAATCTATCAATCATTCGTTGAGCATACACGGGCGAGTCTTGTGCGATATGCTCGTAGATTGACAGTAGATGTTCTACTGCCGTGTTCGTCCAGTGTACTTTCACTTTGGCAATCCGAACTTAGCACGGACATCTTTTACGTCAAGAGTTCGGCCAGTTTTGCTATCTTCAAGCCCAGCTTCGATGGCCTGCCGAATATAAATCTCATACATCAAGTCATCCCATGTTGCGTTTTCCGGCAACTTCTCCAACAACCGGTACGCTTCCTGTCTGATATTGGCAGTTTGCATTATTCAACCTCCACATTGATATACCTAACCCAGACAAGCCGGAACCAAAAAGTTTTCCATTTCGCGCAAGAGTTTAGATCTAAGGGACTAATTAGGGCAATGGTTGGTAAGGATGGGCTAGGATTACAAAGGTGGTTGAACCTTAACGCACTGGCAGGATCCATCTAAGAAGCCTCCGCCAAAAGTCCGTGTGCTTCAAAAACTTGCCTAGCGTATACTGTAGTCAATTCAGGCACCATATCTCGCAGGCCATCAAGAAGAACCAAGTCACAGCGTTCAACGACATGTCGAGGGTTACCCCGTGTCAATCGATATACGTATTCGACGAAATCCTTGGTATAAGGAATCAAAGGCTTATTTATTAGGACTCCGCCCTTGACTCTGTCACGGCGGAGGCGAAGTTCAATTAGTTCACTCGCTTCTACCAAATCTAAGGGTTGCAATTCTATAATCTCTTCCTTCCGATCTAGGAAGGGTTGAATTGGTCCTCCTCTTCGATGCTCTCTTTTCTCAAGATCTTTCAATCCTGTCCAACCTGCCCTAGATATTCCAAAGAAAAACACTATATTGGCAAGAGGTTGACCGAATTCCAATGCTTTAGGTGATTGTGGCAGGTCGTATAAGTCACGAAGCGCATTAAACACATTGGCTATCTTAGCCCCGGTCATCTGACTAAACACATACTCAACCTCATCTACTAATAGAAGCAGAGTTAGAATTCTTGCTCGTTTGAGTAAGTAAAGAAGAGCCAACAAATAGTCTTTAGCAACTTCTGTAGAAGCCAGCTTTCGCCTTGCTCCCAGATTCCTAAGCTCTGTCGTCGTCAGGGGTCTGTCACCTCTGAGAAAAGCCGTTGCTAACTCATCGTCACAGAGGTACTTTTCTAGTACGATAGCGATATCTGGAAACACGGTAGCCACTTTATCAAGAGAACCCTTCGCCAGTCGCCCCGAAATACTTTTCGGCTGGAGTCCGCGAAACATTCTCATTATGAAATCTAATCCGAAACGCTGGACTGTATCCTCTGGAAGGAATTTTAAGTATAGGGGCAAGATCTCCTTGTCCTGCTTGAATTGTTCACCTATTTGATATAACGTGTACGACTTCCCTAACCCGTAGTCTCCTACAATAAAATTGAGAGAGTTCCCACTTAATCCTTTGCGTCTGTCTATGACTTCTGTCCATCTCCGTTGCTCGTCTTTTCTATCTGCCATTGGAGCTGTCAGGTCGACACGGGAAGCAAAAGGATCCCTTTTTAATCGATATTTGCTTTTTAAAAATGCATCTCTGCTTGTCATATCCGTTACTCCTTCGTGAAGCAAATTGAAATCGTTTGATAGTACTTGTCCCCCAAAATAAACAGATTCTCTTCAGGGCCCATTGAACGGCCAAAAGTGATCGTATACTCGTTAGCAATATGTGACATTCTCGTTAACAAAATATCAAATTGATTCTTGGTAATCGTAGCAGATGTGTCCTTATAAACTGATACCGCCACTTTTTCCCGTAGCTCTTCTATATCGATGCTGCGAACACTTGACTGACGCTGCACTAGTTCCTTATATCCATCAAAAAGATAATGCTTAAAGAAGTGATGCTTGCCGGTAACTTCTAAGTCAGCCTGTGCCTGCCGCAAATTGTTCGAATTGACTTGGAGATGGTTATCTTGTATGCACACTAGGCCAGCGTAGCTAAGGTAGGCAATCCAGTCTCGTACACGTTCAAGCGATTGGTTTCGGCTTGGCGCTTCTATTTTGGGCACCTGTGTGTTCTGAAACTGCTCCGCTGCTATCGATCCAATTTTCTCCAACTCCTCCGTGAAGTGTGCTGTAGCTTGGTCTATTTCTAGCAGGACAACCTGTAGAACTCGTAGCCCCTGAGGCTCCGAGTTGTCAAAGGCAGTAACTATAAGTGTACCGTTCGCACTTAGTCTTATGCTTTGCTCATATCCTATGATTAACCCTAAGCGCCTTAATGTTGGAATGACCATTCCTCGGAAGACACTTTTTTCATCCTTCCCCGGATACAGATTTAGTACCGCCTCTCGAAGGCCATCACGGTCGAAGGGGTGATCATGAACACACCCCAGTAAGGCAAAAATCTTGTGGCTCGAGGCCTTTAATACGGGCAATGTCTTCCTATTATTCATCGGTCTTTGTCGCACTCATTCCTGTATTTACAGTGTATACAATATTGGTCTCTGCTCGCCAGTGGTGGTGGAGTTCCGGTGTCCTGTAATAATATCTCAAATGCTTCATTTCGCCTATCTAAGAACTCATGCCTTAGTTGATCGTCAATGACAAATGCATAACTTCTAGCAGTAGCAAAAGCCCTACTATGAGTCTCCAGAAAATAGATGATCCCGAAGTTCATGTCGTTACCAGAACCATACTGGTTTTCATAAGCTATGGCATACCCAGCGC
Organism: Bacillota bacterium; assembly: GCA_018725345.1. GTDB lineage: Bacteria > Bacillota > Dethiobacteria > Dethiobacterales > Dethiobacteraceae > GPS1B09. Next base: position 2,845 of record QLUI01000141.1, read on the forward strand.
AAGTAAGTGGATAAAAATCTTTAAAAGCAGCTCCACTTTTGATATCCCCCACGACTTGCAAAGAGCTGATAAGAAAATCTGGCGTCGAGGGGGAACTTATTCCGATTACCTTTGCATCTGGTGATATTTGTACGTTTCTATGCTTAATAGGAACTCGTGCTAGTAGTGAATTGTTGGGACTCGTGCCCCCATTAAGAAACCAATCTGCTCCGAGCATCGCCAATTCATAACGACCGGTATACTGCAAAACCAAGATAAAATTGGTAACATCCTCTGCTGGAGCTGAAGAATGACGCTTTAGCTTCTTCAGCGCCCCCTGCTTGTTAGTTATAAATCGGTTGGAATAATCTTCCATAAGATTCTTGATTGAATCATAAGATTCCTCACTACTACCATCAAACAAGTTCTTATACTCGTCAATAAGGCCCATACAGAAGTCCTCTATTAGAGGCCCAGCAATGCGCCCCCAGGTCGAAGAACCTCGAAGTCTCCTTTTCTTCAAAAGGAAGAGATCTCGCCGTGTTGGGCAATAAATGCTAGCAATGTCACCCACGGACAACGGACTTAAATGACTAAACTCCGCCGGTAATAATATAGGTTCCTCGCGCTTGTACCCACGCAGACCGATCCCAGATACTGCCTTATCGAAATCCCTGGACAAATCCCAAAGCTGCCAATTTGTACCTATTTGAAACATTGTATCCGTCTCCCCTTCACTGCCAGACTACATCTTTAAGCACCATCAGTAGTACTGGGTTTTCTGAAGACAATTATCCATTCAGCAGGAATAACGTCAGCAGTAGTATTCCGCTTTGTCATTAGTCCTCGAGACTTGATCTCGTCTATGACCATTAACCTGACCCTAAATCCTTCTTGGGTAGCCAAATCAGTTAGTATCTGATTGTTTGGTACCCGGTATTTAAGGACACGGTTATTTCCGACAACGATGACGAAGTGCCCGCTAGGCTTTATGACCCGGAAAAGCTCTGTAAAAGAAGTTCTCATATCGTCGAAGTAATTGGCCATCAGCCTGGCACGATGTTTGTCTCTGCTGAAGACATTTTCTATGAATTCATCGGCGACAGCATGACCCACAGTCTTTAATTCACCATATTCGTCACAGGTCATGCGCTCTGTACCAATCATTGAAGCGTCCATCGCACGAAATTCGTCATATGAGCCTAATCCCAACCAATACCACTCAAGCCTCAGTGATCGAGCATACTTCTGGGCATTCATGTATGGGGGAGATGTAATTACCAAATCTACGGAATCAAGGGGGAACATCCTAGCGGCAGCTTTAGCCAGTAGACCTTTCTCCTTAATTGGAGCCATATTCAAGTTTAGTGCATCGTCCCACACTACCTCGGCGCTTCCTAATTCCCGCACTTTTGATGCTTCTTCAAGACGGCGGAAACGTTTAATGAATTCTTGCAGTGTTAACGCGAAGAGAGTTTCTACATTAGCATTTGTTCTCTCTTCCACCATCCGGCTAACTTTCTTGTGTGCAGGCGAATTTGAGTCAAACTTCTCGGGTTTGAGTACCACAGGGGGGCTAATCCGCGGATCAGCAAAGGCTACTCTCCTCACCATGGAGGAATAGCACACCCAAAAGAAGTCCCTTATGCTCTCATCTTGAAAGGTTTCAATACCTGCTTTGACCTTCGCCAATCCCTTTTGCACCTTCTTAGAGAACCACAGGTCTCGGTTTTGAAAGTCGGGAATTTCCGGATCATGCGTGCTCAAGGAAATGGACTTGATAATATCCTCGGCTGCTTCCTGAAGGCTAATTGTGTTGAAGACAGTGGTCTTAACCTTGGCGATCAACCGAGCAATCGGATTAATCTCAATACCCAAAACTCGGTGACCTTGAAGCATTCCTTCCAGCAACACCGTGCCTGAACCTGCAAAGGGGTCCAGTATTGTTGCGTTGGAAGGACAAATGCTACTAGCCAGGAAGAAAGTGGGAATATGTGGAAGAAGTTTCGCAGTGTAGCGATGTATTAGGTGAGTGTATCTGTCAGTTCCTTTAATCCATGGACATTTATCACGAAAGCTAACAACCTGTGGTTCGCCACAACGTTCATATTCGGCTATGTAATGCTCCAAGCTTTCGCCTACTATGCTATTAGGTTCAATTGAATTTCGTACAGCTAATTCCGTCAATTCATTCTCCTAACCCAGACAAGCCGGAACCAAAAAGTTTCCCATTTCGCGCAAGGGTTTAGATCTAAGGGACTAACTACTTATTATCCAGAAAAACCCATGCCTAACCCAGAGATCACCCTCTGCGAGCATGAAATGCAAAGCCGCTCAGAGCGGCTACTTACCTTGATGTCATTATATCAGAGATGACCCAGAATTACAGCCGGCACTTTCGTAGGCAGCTAACTTGAAAGAGAAACGGCTTTCGGAAGCAATCCAAGGCTCAGGGGAAGCCTTATTAG
>QLUI01000142.1 GCA_018725345.1 Bacillota bacterium
TTCTTACGAAGTGCCTTAAACCCCGATATAATATCAAGAAGTTCCTCCGTAATAGCCGTTTGTCGGGCTTGCTGGAAAAACGATGTCAGCTCAAGCAAGCGTTCATCAATACTTTTTTCGGCAGCCTGCATTGCAGCCAGGCGGCTGGCATTTTCTGCTGCCAAAGAAAAGGCGAAAGCCCGATATAAAGATACAAAAAAATATTGGCGTAGAAGTGCTGAGAGCAATTGAGGTGCAGGCATAGTGAATGTAGGCAAGGATTTAGACTTCCATTCAAGCCGCTGCTTTTGCAGGGCAGATAAATCTACTGGCAAAAGTGTTTCAGCACGGGAGATAAATATCCCTCCTGCCAAGGGTCGATTATATAAAAGGAGTACCCGCTTTACCCCTTTTTGTTCCCGCCAAGTTTCAATTCTTTCTAGTAATGATTGGACGGCTCCAGTAATAGTTTGAATAGAAGAGGGCATACCAAAGTTTTCTTCAACCTCAAAACCAGCACTAATTACCCGACTAAAGGCTTGCTCACCTACACAAGCAATAATGCTGTTTTTCGGAAATTCTGCCTTCTCTTCCTCTGTCCAGTATTCTGTTAAGGCATAGTGGGCGATTTGTTCATTAAAACGACCGGCTAGGCCGTTATCAGAGCCAAATATGATCAGCAGGATTAGCCCCTGGTTATTATGCCGGTTACTAGAGTTACTAGGATTTACAATCTGCTCTTTCCCTGCGGCAAGGACAACAGAAAGGCCCATTTCAATAGTATGATAGTAGTCATCCAAAGAGGCCACTGCTTTTTCATACTGGGCAACGCTAGTAGCCGCCAAGGCTTTCATCGTACTTACAATGGAGCCCAAATCTTCGCCACTTTTTATCTGCTTTTCTAATGCTTCCTGTGTGCTCAAGATGGAACATCTCCCAACAGACCTAGATCTAATGCGCTTTTTGCCATTGCAATCAAAGCATCCCGATCTTCAACTTTCAGGGCATCTCCTTTAGCAATTTTCGTGCAAATTTCTGGAAGATTTGTAGTTACTGCTGTTCGGATTTTTTGTTCCGCTACAGGGATGTCCTCAACACCAAGCTCATCCATTACCCCCGCAGTTACAGCAAGAAGTACTGCTACCTGCTCCGCTACAGGGATAGGATGATACTGAGTTTGAGTTAAGACACGCCTAACCCGGCGACCCCGCTCGATTGTTGCCCTGGTTTTATCGTCCAGGCGGGTGCCAAAGCGGGCAAACATTTCAAGTTCCTCAAATTGGGCATAGGAAAGACGAAGGTCACCGGTAACACCTCGGTAAGCGGCTAATTGTGTTTTTCCCCCTACTCGGGATACCGATTTCCCCACATCTACAGCTGGCAACTGATTTTTCTGATACAATTCCGGTGAGAGATAGATCTGACCATCTGTGATTGAAATAAGGTTAGTGGCAATATAGGCTGAAATATTTTGTGCCTGAGTCTGGATAATAGGCAAAGAGGTGAGGGATCCTCCTCCATATTCTTTACGCAGATGAGTGGAACGCTCCAGCAGCCTAGAATGAATATAGAAAATATCCCCTGGATAGGCTTCTCTTCCCGGAGGTCGCTCCAAAAGCAAGGAAAGTTCCCTATAAGCACGGGCATGGGTGGTAAGATCATCATAGACAATTAACACATCCCTACCTTGTTCCATAAAATACTCGGCAATACTGGTAGCAGCATATGGGGCGATATATCGAAGACCCGGTGCATCTTCACCGGCAGCCACCACAACAGTGGTATACGCCATGGCATTAAACTCTCTGAGCTGTGCAACTAACTTTGCAATGGCTGAGCCTTGCTGCCCAATGGCGCAGTAGATACAAATAACCCCTGTTTCTGCCTGATTAATAATGGTATCCAGTGCAATGGCGGTCTTGCCAACCTGACGATCACCTAGTATTAGCTCCCGTTGACCCCGTCCAACAGGAATAAGGGCATCAACAACTTTAAGGCCTGTTTGCAGGGGCTCTGTAACAGGAGCACGGGCCATGATCGGTGGTGCCCCCCGTTCTATGGGGCGGCGCTCAACTGCTGTCACCGGCCCTAGGTTATCAAGGGGACTTGCAGTGGCATCTATAACCCGACCCAAAAGCCCTTCCCCTACAGGGACATCCACCACACGACCGGTGCGACGGACCCGAGAAGAGGAAGAAATATTATCTGATGAACCAAGCATAATAACGCCGACTTCGTGTACATCCAAATTAAAGGCAATGCCCAGGACACCACCGGAGAATTCCACCAGTTCGTCTGCTTGCACATCCCCAAGGCCTGCAACAAGGGCAATCCCGCTACCTATTGAAATAACAGTGCCGATTTCTTCAATTTTTATTTTGGCTTCCCCCAGTTTCAGAGCTGTATCCACTGCATCATTTGTTGACTGGAGAACTTCCTTTAAGGCATGGGTAGGTAAGGATGCTTTTGCATTCTCATTAGGCATCGGCAGTACCCTTCTTATTCCCTGACTTGTGGAGGTGTTCCAAAATTTCTTTTTCCATTTCACTCAGGTATTCAATAACACTCCATGCGATCCTGTAACCGCCAACTTCAAGTTCCACCCCACAGATTAAATCAGTGCTTGTTTGCTGGGTCAGTTGAACTTTTTTGCCAAAGATTTCCGATAGGTTTACAGTCAGTTCCTGTAGTTTTTCCTCTGTGGGTTTGAAAGTGCTTCTTAGTAAAACCTTCTGGGCTCCGTCAAAGGCTTTTTGCAACTTGTTTTTTTCTTCCGGTGACAACTCCTGAAGTTTTCGTGGAAAAATAGCCCAAATCATAGTTTCAAGTTTCTCATCAGCCAGCTCCTTTAGACACTGCTTTGCAATTCGACACGCCTGACGGCCTACCTGACTTCGCAAGTTATGTATAAATGATTCTTGCTCCCGAGCTACTGCCTCATGCCAGCGTTTGTGGGTTTCATCCACTTGTTCACGGGCTTTGGCCAACAGCTGACGGCTTTCAATTTCAGCATTCTCTTTTACCTTTGCCAAAACTTCAGCATCACGATCTTGCAAAGTGGTGACTTTTTGTTTATAATCAAGGCCCTGTGCCACAGCTTCACTTGCAATTTTTGCGGCAGCTTCCTCCCGCTCAATTATTTTTGATTCCCGAGCTGCCATGCTTTCAATGATGGGACCATACAAATAACGCCGCAGCAAAAATACCAGAGCTATAAAATTTATGATCTGAAAAAATACGGTATACCAGTTTATAATCATAGACGCTCACCCCAAAAGGTATATCCTTTAAAAACCACCTTACATTCCTCCCAACTGCTCCAAAAAAAATCCCCAAAATGGATTGGCAAAAATCAAAATCATGGTAACAACAAAGCAATAAATGGCTGTTGATTCAATCATAGCCAAGCCGACAAATAGGGTCCGCGTGATCGTATTTGCTTCATCCGGCTGCTGGGCAATAGAGCTGAGGGCTTGGGAAACAGCCCGCCCTTGTCCTAACGCGGGACCAACGGAACCAATGGCAATAGTAAGCCCTGCCGTCACAATCGAAACCATAGCAACTAAAGCTAAACTCTCCATCTTATTATTCTCCTTTATCTTCTATTTTTTGGTGGGCCTTACTGGCCGATGCAATATATACCATTGCAAGAATGGCAAAGATATAAGCCTGTATCAGCCCGGTAAGCAGTCCTAAAACCTGCATAATCACTGGGAAAAAGAGTGGTGTAATGGTTAATAAGATTGCCACAATGATCGTTCCACTCATAATGTTCCCATAAAGGCGCACCGCCAAGGCCAATGTGCGGCTAATTTCCCCTATAATATTAAAGGGCAACATGAAAAAAGTAGGTTGTAGATATTGTTTGGCGTAATGCTTTAAACTGTGCCTGGTTATCCCAAAGACAGGAACTGCAATAAATACACTAATGGCCAGTGCAGTTGTAGTAGAAAGAGAACTAGTCGGCGGAATATACCCTGGGACCACGGATAAGAGGTTGGCAACAGCTATAAAAATAAAAAGTGTTCCAATAAAGGGTAAATAGGGTCCGGGCGTCTGGCGGCTAACCTCTTCAATTTGCTCAGTAATCATCGTTACCAAGACTTCCAGTAGATTCTGTCCCCGTGTTAGGGGACCTTCACTGGTTAATCTGCGGGTTACCAGCCATGACCCTATAACCAAAAAGGCCATAATGATCCAAGTAACTAGGATTGTTGCATTTATCTGAAACCATCCTAATTGGTAAATGATAAGTTCATCAGGATTAATATTCACAAACTCTAGCCTCCAATCCAAACATCATTAATTTTTTATCTGTATACATTTAGTCTAACCCTCTCCGGTTTCATTATTATCTTGTCCTACAACTGCCGGTGCCGGCATAAGAGTTCGAAGGCAATACGTTCTGGCAACCAAATAACCACCCAGTGCTATTAATAAATGCAGCAGACCTTGCATGAGAAGCACATAAAAACCTGCCATGACAACTGTTGTTCGAACAATAAAACTAACCATAAAGAGCAGTGCGGGGTTACGAACTGTTGACAATTTCTGAACAGACCACCATAAGCCTCCGAAAAAAAAGCCTCCTAACAGTAGCCCAACAGGGAAAGATAGAACTATATATAACCATTGCAAAGTAATGACCATCCTTTAAGAGCAGACGTCTTACTCATCTTCGTCTATTTCATTCTTTATCCATCGCCAGGCATTAAGAACACCAGCACCCAGGCCAAGGAGTAAAAACATTAGTGTCCAAGAATAGCCATTGGGGTACCTGCGATCAATCCACAACCCTAGAGCGATGCCTAGCACAGTATAAATAGCCACTGTCCACCCCACTAGGCCAAACATACCCATCCCAAACCAAACGCCCTTTTGGCGAGTCCGCCGAGCCTTAAGCCTCCGAGCCACCTTCACATCCACGGCATCTGAGAATTTTTTTTTTCGCCTTTTATATTCTTAACCACTTATCGCTCACCCTCCAATTGCATGAAACGTCTCAGGGTATCGGATTCAAGCCGGGCCATCACGGAACGGGCCTTTTTTTCCGTTTCCCCCAACACTTTTAATTCTCGCTCAACTAGGTATTGTAACTCTTCCATATCAGAGCCCTGAACTGCCCTTGCCGTAGATAAAAAAACTTCGTCTCCCTTTTTAACAAGAATGCCACCATCCACAGCCATAAATTGTTCTTCTCCACTTTCCGTAAAAAAAGAAAAGATGCTGGGAATGAGGGAAGTTACAAAATCAATATGCTTGGGGAGTAAAGTAAAAGAGCCATTAATAGCTTCTGCCGTAATCTTACTG
>QLUI01000143.1 GCA_018725345.1 Bacillota bacterium
GCTTCTTTGCAATACATTTCTCCAGATTCGTATTCAGGAAACTCAAATTTTGCCATTATACATAGGCTGATACAAAATCCAATGGTCGCTTGATGATAGGGGATTTGTAGACCAGTTCTTCACTATATTATCGTAATCATAGCGGGCGACATTGGCCATTGGGATGCGTATCAGCCATATGGCGCCTCAGGAGTGATTCCTCAGACACATTGCTATTTGCTCCACAATCCAGATAGCCGCACAGGTGTTCTGCTATCGCCTGCGCCAGCATCGGCGGCACCGCATTGCCTACCTGCTGATATTGTGAATCCTTAGTGCCGCAGAAGATGAAACTATCCGGAAACGTCTGCAAACGCGCCGCTTCACGTATGCTGAGAGCGCGGTGTTTCACTGGATGAATCCACATGGATTTTCGCACATTGACAACTGTTCCGGATGGCTCGTCGTATTTTAAGCGCAGATAAATGGTTTTCTGTGTACGATCCGTATCAGAATAAGTAGTTTTGAGTTCCGGCGGCAAGCTGTGGAAATTACCTCCTTGCGGAATCGCTTTGAACCGCTCCAGTGCTTCCGAGGTTGTTGCTGTAGAGATATGATTGCAGAGATTTTGGGAATCACGCAACAGTTGTCCGAGCTCACTTATATCTTTAGGAGCAGGGGGCAACTGTACGCCTTGGCCAGATACTTCAGTCGCCGCTTTAATTTCCTCTAAATCCCCAATCGCATTTTTAACTGTACGGTAGTTTGCTTCAGAGAATGCACCGGTGGGAAGCTCAACATCTTCGCATATGGACTTTTTTATGCCAATAAGAACAAAGCGCATACGTTTCTGAGGCGCACCGAAGTCCGCGGCTGATAAAACACCGCTATTTATACTGTACCCAGTGCTGGAAGCTTCCAAAATTGATTTAACATAGTCAATAACCGCCATGGAAGTGACATGAGCAGCAAGCCCGTTCTCGGTTGAATATCTGTCAACCTTGATACGATTATCCAATATTTCCTTAGCTTTTGAGAACATACGTTGCAGCATAATTGCCGGCATTATCGCTTTACAGAGATCTTCAGCGGCCTCATTAGTTTCGGCGGCAGAAAAGATAGCTCCCTGTATGGCAATTCCTGCTGCATGATCATGCCTTAATACAGGGTCATTTTCATCCAAGGAGGCAATGAGGTTCTTAGCGAGAGCAAGAAGCCTTTTCTTGTGTTTCGTCAGCGAAACACACAACTTTTTGGAATTACGGGTTTTGAATACGACATTGAGCGATAAATAGTCGTTTTCATTCCAAAGATAATTCGAAATACGAGTCATGCTTTTTGCAATATCATCAACATCAGGAAACATAAATTCCGCATCAAGAAGCGGGATCTCTGAGAAGCTTGTTTTAATGCTGTATTTTTCTATAGTCTCCATATCGGTTTCATCCACATAAAAACGGTGAATATCCGACTGGAGCATGCTTACATTCTCCATCACGAAAGCCATAGGGCTCAGATGAAGAACAGTCTGCACAAACTTTTTTACAAGAGAGTTGTTCAGGCTGATTGCATGATTTTTCTGACGATTTGCATTAGAGAATCCCTGGCACGGTGGTCCCCCAATGACAACGTTTACTTGACCGAGTTTAGCTTTAATTTCATCACTAAGCGCATCGCTGACATCATTATAAACTTCAGCATTTCCATGATTGCGCTTATAAGTTTTCTGAGCATTGGGATTGTTTTCAAAGGCAGCCTGTATATAAAACCTGCCTGTTTGAAGAAACCCGCAGCTTAGGCCGCCTGCACCGGCGAACAAATCAACGATACTATACTTTGATTCAGCGTCAGAACTCATAATTTAAATCCCTCCTCCTCTAACCGTTCCAGCACAGCAATGAGTTTTTTGCATTGAACTGGGGTCGGCATTTTTTGGGGTATCTGACATGCTATTCGCATGGCAGTATGTTCATCAGGCGTAATCATCCGCTTGCCCGTGGCGAAATTCAGGGCGTTTTGCCATTGCACCTGAGAAATATCTATAATCTTTGACATGATTTCTGTTTCCGAATCTATCCGCTGGCCATACTTAGCTTCTCTTTCAGCGACTTTTAACTCATCCTGTCCGATAAGGCATGCCTCAATATCAGAAGATAATCTGCATTCAATACTTTGAACGCTTTTCCAGCATCCTTCCTGCTTGCACCACTGGGTTACGTTTTCTACTCCTCTTTTTGGATCGGTCAGTTTGTCATAAACAAGTTCTGATAGTTCGGTCAAAACCTTGGCAACAGCATCCGGAACGTTTTGACGTGTCCAAATGTTCATCAAATCCAAGTCCTTGCCGGGAAACTGTTTCTGTATAAGCATATGTAAAAAGGCAATGGTATAGGTCACTATATTGGCTCGATAACCTTGGGAATACCATGGCTGATGCGTCACCATTATTTCGCAGTATCTAAATATCAAAACTAAAGCAACGCTTTCTTGATAATACTTTTCGTTGAAAACAAGACCGTCATCAGATGATTCCCATTCGTCACTTGTCGTTTTGGCAAACTCAGCAAAGTTTGTTTGCGCGCCTCGGCTCACTGTATGGGGCAGACCCTTCCATGTGTTCCGCACTTTTGCAAGGTCAGTTTTCGTTATAAGCTGATTCTTCGGATTCTGGAGAAGGAACTTCTTCTTCTCACCAGCAGTCATTCGCATCTGCTTCTGCAAATACTGCCCGCGAGCCCTTTCATAAAACCACTTAGTTTCGTGCTGAAGACCGCCTACTGCTCTTGCGTACAGACGCTGTGAGAACCTCTCCATGCGGACATGGAACGGATGAGTTGAGAAGAAATCAGCGTCGCTGACTTTGTTCTGACTGTTAGAGGAACGTGAAATGTTTTGAACAAGCTCGGTTGCTTCCTCTTCCAGCGTACTTTCAATTACCGTCAGTTTCATTTGCACATAAATAATGCTTAGGTTGGCTTTATCACGGAACCTCGCATTTGAAAGCGATGCAGTAGTTTGTCCTCCGTTAATTATCTGAAAATCCTTCGCTGAAACAAGAAATTGACCTTGCGAAGTAGATTCGATCTTAATATCCATTGCGGCAGCCGAAATGCCGTTATTGTAGGCGAAAAACCTTTCTGGGCATTGCAGAATAGTAGCTCGGATTTTTTTATTTACAGCGACCTTTGTCGAAAGAAACGACCGTATATTCCCTTCCAGCAGACCGCTGCCATATTTATCATAAATATCGGCCAAGAGAGCACCGGGGATGATGCAAAGATAACTTTTAAAGTCCTTTGTATCCGTACCGCTTGCCTCCATACAAGGAATACCGTGTTTGGAATACGCTTTGAAGTCAATTTCGATAATATGTCTTCCAGTGTCTGAACCGCAGACTTTGAATAAGCGGTTAATGTCCCATATTTGACACTCTGACGGAACTCCATCGATATCAGCGGATTCAAGCACGGTTATTGTAGTGCTGATGGATGCAGTCGTAAAAATCAGAAGCTGGTATTTGCGAATTTCCCTGCGCTTTCCCCGTAGTAAATCCACTAAATCAGAGCACGGTCTGCTCATCTCAACTTCTCGGTGAAGGGTGGAGTTCAACGCATGGTCTACAAATGTACTTAACCGCTCCTGCAATTGTCCGGCTTGAGTCCTGGCAAGCACCCGCTCGTTTTCAGAAGCATCATAGTCGGCGATTATCATGCTCATGGTTTTGTCAAACTCATCATAGGCATATCCGTCAACACGCATCTTTCGGTTGCGCTTTCCTGTACCCTCGAAGTAGGCGGCTGTGAAGTCCATCAAGAATTCTGCTTCCTGCAGATACTGAGCAAAAGCACTCACGAATGAAGCACTGGAACCTTCGCCGGTGGCTGCGGCCTCGGCTTTAACTCCTTCTATAAAATCTTTTTGGAATTCCTGTGCATCCATACTGCTCAACCTTTCAGCCAGCCTGCCAGAGAGGACAGGCTTAATTCATAATGCAAAGCTTCAACTTGAGTCGGAACATTTTGTCTTATGAGTCTTGGGAATGTATCATTTATGTTGTACCGCTGAGAAGCAGAACAGTAATATTTCTGCTCGGAATATTCCTGCAAATCGATGTAACCGTATGTACTAAGTTTTGAACGAAATAAGTCCTGCACATTGGGGGTACTGGCTATATTACTGCTAACTTTCCTTACTGCATCGTTAAGTGATAATGCGCCAGGTTTATCAGGAGCGGCTTTATCGATACGCATTATTACCAGTTCGCCTTCACCGGCGCAGTCAAGCTGCTCAAGTGAAGAAATCGTCACGCTCGCAGCAGAGGCGCCAACACTTTTTACTTCATGCCAGCCATCTTCGTATACAAAATCTTGGTCGGCACCATCTGCACCCACCCAGCCTTGTACTGCCGTTAATGCGGGATCACCTTTTTCAATGCGTTCTTGTAAAAAAAGTAGTTCGCCCAGCAGTCCCTTGCGGCTATTTTCATCCATCAAGCCGCTTCTCTGTGTTTCCAGCAAACGGCTCCACTGCTTGTAGCGGTCGATAACCAGCTTTAGAGCATCTGTCTCATTAGCGGCAGGGCGAGAATGCTCGATGACATCACAGCAAAGGATGGCGAATACGCCCTGCTGCTCGTTTCGGAGTAGCTCAAAAGAAAGCGTCCAGCGGTTGTCAGATTCACGCCTGCGGCGGCTAACAATCATCGATTTTGAGGATTCAATTGCGCCGATTTCCATATCGCTGACCAGCAATAGTGTTCGTTGGCTAATAGATTGGTAACCTATATGCCACTCCAGCGGATGCTGTGTGTCAATCTGCAGAAAGCCTCCGCTCGTATATTTGATGCTGTTCCACTGCCGTTCGAGGATTTCTGGTGTTATTTTCATTCGTCTTCATCCTCCTCGGCATCATAGTAATTTTTAAGTTCAACCATATTGACCATGTAATAAGCGATTTTTTCGCTTCCGATTTCTGGGATACCTATACCCAATGCATAAAGATAATCTGGAACTACACAGCCAGCATCGATTTGCGTTCTTGGATTTCCGTTGTCATCAGCTTTTATACGGTCAACTGCGATAACATGGAGCATAAGAATGGGGTTACGGTTGACCTTCAGGTAAGCGTTGTCCGGAACGTGTTTTTTTCCGTTTTCATGCCTGAATTTATCCTCTGCCTCATTACGCTGCTGCTCAGTTAGTCCTAAC
>QLUI01000144.1 GCA_018725345.1 Bacillota bacterium
GAAGTCACGCCTGTGGAGATTCCTCTGGCGGCGGAACGGACGCAGTCTGGTCTACGAGCTACGGGTCGAGGAAGCAGGAAGCAAACACCGATTATCCTGCTGGGATAAAAGGGTAAGTTTTGTGGAACGGTATGAAGAAAGAAGGATTGCTGTATGTTGGCGATTGTAAAATGGCGGCGCTGGGGACGCATGCCTTTACGCCGGCAGGCGGGGATTTCTACCGCTGTCCTTTGCCTGCATTGCCGGATAGCTTGGAATCCTATTTGAATCCGGTTTGGGCTGGAGAGCAAACCCTGACCTCGATTTACCGGTAGAAACAAGAAGGGATACCCGAGCAGATTGCCGAAGGATATGAACAGGCCGAGGCGATGAGCGCTGTGGTGAATGGAAAGAGGATCGACTGGATAGAAAGGCGGTTGGTTATCCGTTCTTTGCAGCAAACAAAGGTGGCCGAAGCGGGATTGCAAGCCCGAATGAAGAAAACCCAAGCTGCTCTGGAAGCTTTGAATGAGCACAAACGAGGCAAGACCCATTTTCAAGAAGTCGAACCATTGCGCCAGGCTGCCGAAGCAATCGTCAAGAAGCATCGGCTGGAGGGATTGCTGAATTTGAGTTATGAAGAGCCGGTAAAGGAACGCCCGCTCCAACACTATGGGAAGCGGCCGGCTGGCATACGAGTTGAGCGTGAAGTTCGCCTTCACATCGAAGTTGATGAAGAGGCAGTGAACAAAACGAGGAGACGCTTCGGCTGGCGGGTGTATGCTACCAATCAACCTGCGGAACAACTCTCCCTCACCCAGGCAGTTCTGGCCTACCGTGATGAATACCTGATCGAGCGTGGTTTTGGTCGCTTGAAGGGCAAACCATTGTCGCTGACTCCAATGTACCTGCAGAATGATGCTCACGCAACCGGGCTCATCCGACTGCTGACAATTGGTTTGCGAGTGTTGACACTGCTTGAATTTACTGTCCGCCGTCGTCTGGCGGCTGAAAATGAAAAGCTGGCTGGGCTTTATGCCGGCAATCCCAAAAGGAGTACTGCTCGCCCAACAACCGAAAGCATGTTGAGGGCATTTAGGGGGGTTGCCTTGACCGTGATTACGGTAGGTAAGCAAATTCAACGGCATCTGACACCACTTTCCAACTTGCAACGCCAGATATTGAGACTGTTGGACTTCCCTCTCCATATTTACACCAGACTGGCCGCCGATTATGGGGGACCAAGTTAAAATGAGCGAACCATGGGCAATGTGTTATAGCTAACATCAGTTGGAACAGGTACTGATAAAGCCTGCTTGATCTGTTACAATTCTAACATCAGGCTGGGGAAAGGGGGTGATTGCGACAAAGTAGTCTCAGAAGATTGCCTCTCCCTCCCGGAGGCTCGCAATGACAGAAGGGGGGTTTCAGGGGGGTCTCCCCCTGATGTATCTTGCTTAAAGATTGGCATTAAAATCAACCATAAAGAAAGGGGGGTCTAACGATGAGCGTTAGCTATGATGCGGTAATTGAACAGTCCCGGAAATACCTTGAATTGATCGCCAAGGAGGAGTTGACCAAGGAGGAGAAGGAGCGGGTTGTCCGCGAGACCGTTGATGGATTTCGCAATAATATAAACCCGGGGTTTCTGGAATACAGGAAATCGGTTTCCACAGACTACACTGCTATCGAGTGGACAGATTCCGGCACCGACTTTATCGATATATATGGGAAGAAATTCATTGACTGCCTGGGTGGCTATGGTATCTATAACGTTGGTCACCGCCATCCCAAGGTCCTTACAGCGGTTATGAACCAACTGAAGCGGCAAGCCCTGCACAGCCAGGAACTCCTAGACCCGCTACGGGCCATGTTGGCCAAGCTGGTGGAAATGATTACGCCGGGGGATTTGCAGTACTGCTTTTTCACTAACAGCGGTACAGAGTCCGTTGAAGGGGCAATGAAACTGGCTCGCTTGCATACCGGGCGCTCTGGTTTTATCGCCGCAATCGGGGGATTTCATGGAAAATCTATGGGTTCGCTTAGCGCCACCTCCAAGGCTGTTTTCCGCAAGCCCTTCCTCCCCCTGCTCCCCTATTTTAGACATGTTCCCTACGGTGACGCTGATGTCTTGGAAAAGCAACTAGCCAGTGCTGCATTTTCCGGAGAGGATGTCGCCGCGGTGATCTTAGAACCGATCCTGGGTGAAGGAGGAGTAATCATTCCGCCCGACGATTATTTCCCCCGAATTCGCGAGATCTGTGACCGCTACGGAGTTGTTCTTATTGCCGATGAAGTACAAACAGGAATGGGCCGGACTGGCAAGATGTTCGGCTTGGAACATTACGGTATTGTCCCCGACATACTCTGCTTGGGCAAGGCGTTTGGAGGCGGAGTAATGCCCATTGGTGCCTTTGTCTCCACCAGTGAGATTTGGGAAAAGATGACCCCTAACCCATTCTTACATACCTCGACCTTTGGTGGCAATCCGGTCTGTTGTGCCGCTGCCATTGCCGCTATTAATGTTATTTTGGAGGAGCGGCTGCCCGAGCAAGCTGCAGAAAAGGGTAACTATTTCATCCCTAAGCTGGTCGACCTGATGCACAAATATAAGAATATATGTGTGGAGGCACGTGGGCGCGGTCTGTTGATCGGCATGGAGTTCGTCTCGAACGAGGTCGGTTACCAGGTGGCTAAGGGTCTCTTTGAACATGGTGTTCTGGTGGCGGGTACCCTGATAAACGCCAAGGTGATACGCATTGAGCCGCCGCTGACAATCACTAAGGCCGAACTTGATAGGGTTCTGGAGACCCTTGGTAGGGTTCTTGACACGGTATCAGAACAATTCAGTTAGGAGGGTGCCTAAAAAGGAAGGATTTAGAGTTTCTTGAATCGCAGACTAAGGTGAAGGGAGGAATGATCCTTCAACAGATTGGAGGCACATTAAATGAAACAGCGATTGCCCTGGGGGGGGGCTGGCCGTTTACGGCGTCGAGGAAGCCGATCTCGTAATCGTAGGAATTCCGTTTGACGGTGCGGTCAGCGCGAGTAGGGGAGCCGCTAGCGCTCCTGATCACCTGCGGGATCTATCACGGATCCTGCCCCCGGTCACCGAAGGGGGGATGGTTTTCAAGAACCTGAAGCTGTCGGATGTAGGCAATGTTCCCGTTCACCTGAATTGGGAAAAATACTTTGGTGAGGTGAAACAGCAGGCTTACAACTTGATCGCTAAAGAGAAGTTCTGCCTTTTCCTGGGGGGCGATCACTCCGTCTCTATCCCGCTGGAGATGGGCTTTGCGCAGACTCATGCTAGGGAGAAGGTGGGGATCATTCACTTCGACGCTCATAGTGATATCGCTAATGAACACGACGGGCACCACTGGTCCCACGCCTGTACTCAGCGACGGGCCCTAGACCTCCCCAACGTGGAACCGGCCGGGCTAACCATGGTGGGGATCCGCGCCTACATGGAGGATGAACTGGAGTTCTTGGCCAAGTACCCTGCGATTCGGGTGATCAGTGCCCGGGAGATTTACTGTCAGGGGCTGACGCACACGTACGCGGCGATCAGCGAACGCTACCAGGACTACCGATCTATTTATTTCTCCATCGATATCGACGTGCTGGATCCCGCCTTCGCCCCCGGCACTGGTACCCCCGAGGCGGGTGGCCTGAGCACCCGGGAGTTGATGGAATTGGTCAAGGAGATCATAACTCTTCTGCCGGTAGAAGCGGTGGATATCGTGGAAGTCTCACCTCCCCTTGATTCCGCGAATGTCACCTGCTGGGCTGCCCTGAAGGTGATTTACGAGATATTTGGTGCAATAGCTAGTCGAAAGGCCTAGCCTAGGGCGGACCCGGCAGTGACCCAGTAAGGGGTCGATATCACAGTAAGGTAATCAGCATCTTCCAGCAAAAGGGGGCAAGATGGAAGGTTTCCATAATAAGGTGCTACTTATAGATCTCAGCCGTAGGTCATTTGAGGAAGAAGCCATTGATGATGAGATTTACATCAGGCTCCTGGGCGGTAAAGGACTGGCTACCCACCTTTTGCTGCAAAATACCAGGGCAGGCGTTGATCCTCTGTCGGAAGACAATGTGATCATTTTCGCTGTAGGATCAGCTACCGACACCAAACTCTGGGGCTCATCCAGATATGGAGCATTTACGAAATCGCCTTTAACCGGCATGTATTGCGAGTCGTACGCCGGGGGCAACGTAGCTGAGGCGATAAGCAAAACGGGGTATGATGCCATCATAATCAAAGGGGCTTCTAAGGAGCCTACCTGGATTGAGATCTCCAGCAAAAGTGTGAAATTTCATAATGCTGCTTATATCTGGGGCAAAGATACTTATCACTCAGAAGACCGCGTACGGCAAGAGATTGGGGTCAAGGACGCCGGGATTGCCGTTATCGGACCGGCTGGGGAGAGACTGGTAAGGTTTGCCTTAATCGAAAACAACTACTGGAGGTCGCTAGGCAGGGCCGGGACCGGTGCTGTGCTGGGATCAAAGAAACTCAAGGCGATTGCCTTTCACGGGAGCGAAAGGAGAAAAGTAGCCAAGCCTGATCTGATTGGGAGGTTCTGGAAGGATATGGGCAGGGGAGCCAAAACGAACCAGGTGGCAATGGCTTACAAGCAATTTGGTACACCCATGCTGGTAGCTATCACCAATACGGCTGGCGCCTTTCCCACAAAGTATTGGTCTTCGGGGACATTTGATAAGTGGCAAAACATAAGTGCCGATGCCCTGCTGGAGAGGTGCCGGGTGAAACCAACGGCATGCCCGAAATGTTTCCTGGCTTGTGGGAAATTGACCGAGATCGTTGACGGAAGACATAAGGGATTAAGAGTTGAAGGCCCTGAGTATGAGACCATTTACGCTTTTGGCGGGCTTTGTCTAATCGACGACATCAGAGAGATTGCCTATCTGAATGATATATGCGATGGATTGGGTATGGACACCATAACCGCCGGCAATCTCGCTGCTTTTACCATAGAGGCATCCCACAGAAGATCAATAGGAGAGAAGATTGAATACGGGGACGTCGATGGCATTGCGGAATTATTAAATAAGATTGCCCGAAAAGAGGGGATTGGTGCCATTCTAGCAGTCTGTCGGAGAAAACTTCTCATCCAGGTGAAACCATGATAAACTTATAGTCATGATACT
>QLUI01000145.1 GCA_018725345.1 Bacillota bacterium
CTTCAGAAAGGTGAGGCTTGTGGAGAGAGAAATTAGGTTGCTGGAATTTGACAAGATACGCACTTTCCTGTCGGCGCAGACGGTTACGGTAATGGGCAAAGAGCTAGCTGATGATTTGCTTCCTACAGACGATCCTTCATTGGCGGAGCGCTGGCAGAAGGAAACTACAGAGGCGGTTTCATTGCTGACAAGTCGTCAGCTAGAGCTGGAAGTTGTTGGCGATCTGCGCCGCCTGTTGGAGTATGCTGCACGCGGTAGCATACTTGGGGAAGAGCAGTTGCTGTCTGTTGTTAGTTTGCTTAATGCAGTCGCCAAGCTGAAACTTTGTTTTAAAGAAACAGCAGATTTTCCAATTATGGCAGGATTGGCCGGAAAAATGGACGCACTTCCGCTGCTACGGGAAGAACTAAAACGCTGTTTGCATGAGGACGGACGGTTGCGTGACGACGCTAGTCCGGAACTATTGGGGCTGCGTCGTGCGATTACTGCCGGGGAAAGGGGTTTGCGTGAAAGGTTTGATAAGTTCATCAAAAATCCACTTCAGCAGAAATTTTTACAGGAAAATTTAATTACCTTACGCGGGGATCGCTTAGTTGTCCCTGTACGGCAGGAGTACCGGGCGCAAGTGCCTGGTGTAGTTCATGACCAATCTTCCAGCGGAGCAACCCTATTTATAGAGCCAATGTGGGCGGTGGATGCCAATAATAAGCTAACAGTTAACAGACGACTGCAGGAGCGGGAGCGAGAAAGTATTTTAGCTCGGTTGTCTCAGTGGGTAGGTGCGGAGCAAACAGCTCTGCGGCTTTCTTTAAACTTCTACGGCGAATGTGATTTTATCCGAGCCAAGGGTAGGCTTAGTTTGTCACAAAAAGCTGTAGAGCCTAGCTTAAATAGCCGCGGATTTATTAAGCTTAATGCCGGCAGACATCCTCTTTTGACCGGTGAGGTGGAACCCATTTCATTGGAAATGGGTGAGTGTTTACGTACACTGGTGATCACCGGACCGAACACCGGTGGTAAAACTGTGACGTTGAAGACAGTTGGTCTGCTTACTCTAATGGCTCAAAGCGGTCTGCATGTGCCGGCGGAGGCAGGGACCGAGCTAGCCGTTTTTCCTTGGGTTTTTGCTGACATCGGGGACGAACAGGACATCAGTCAGTCCCTTTCCACGTTTTCTGGACATCTGAGAAATATTATAGAAATCATTAGTAACCTTGCGCCAGGCTCACTGGTCCTTTTGGATGAGGTGGGGGCAGGAACCGATCCTACTGAAGGTGCAGGCTTAGCGATGGCTATTTTGGAGTATTTGCATAATGCCGGCGCAGTGACTGTGGCTACCACGCATTATAGCCAGCTTAAGACCTTCGCTTATCTCACAAAAGGGATGGAGAATGCATCAGTTGCGTTTGACGTGGCTACGCTACGGCCTACATATCAGTTGCTGGTAGGCATACCCGGGGTGAGCAATGCTTTTAATATCGCGCGTCGTTTAGGATTGCCGGAGGAGATTATCCACCGCAGCCATGATTTTCTATCTAATGAGGAAACGCGGTTTGAAGAGACGGTGGCAGATCTTGTGGCAGACCGGCGCAGGATGGAGTTAGCATCTAACCAAGCTCTGGACGATAAAAAACGGGCAGAGCTGTTGTTTTTGCAAGCGAAAGCAGAGAAAGAAGAGTTGGTGAAGAAAAAAGCAGATATTTTGGAGACTGCTCGCCGGGAAGCACAGGAAACCATCATTAGAGCTAAGCGTGAAGCCCAACAGTTACTAAAAGATTTGCGTAGAAAGGTTGACGCTGACAGGCAGATTTTACCCACGGAAATTGATGACGCTGCAGAAAAACTGCATGAATTGGAAGGATTCTTGGCAGATTTAGTGGTGCCGGTGCCGACAGAAAAAAGGCTGGCGCCGGCGGAACTGACGATCGGAAAAGCTGTCTATGTCCACAGTTTGGGACAGCTCGGAACCGTAGTGCATAAAACCGAACGGCAGGTGCAGGTTCAGATGGGGGCAATAAGAGTGCAGGTGGAAGTAAGCGATCTTTCTCTTTGCCAGCCCTCTAAAAAACCGGACAACTGGCAATCGGTGTCACCTTTGCCGGTGGGGCGCAGTTCTCTGTCCCGCGAGTTAGATTTGCGGGGACTTACGCTCGATGAGGCGGAAATAAAAGTAGAAGATTACTTGGCAGAAGCGATTGTGGCCGGGCTGCAAGAAGTGCGTCTTATTCATGGAAAAGGGACTGGTCGGTTGCGGGCCGGACTCAAGCAGTATTTACAAGGTCATGCCTCCGTTGAGTCTTTGCGAATAGGGCAGCCTAATGAAGGTGGTACCGGAGCTACGGTAGTTAAATTAAGATAAGCAGAAATTAGAGAAATTCCCCGACAGCTTATAACGTCGGGGAATTTCTCTAATTTCTATTGTTGCCGTTATTATTCCTATTGCCGTTTCCGTTCACAGGTGTTGTCTCGGAATAATCTTCGGGCGGTTGTGTCTGCGGTTGCTGCAATAAATCTTGTACCGTAACGCTTATAGAAGCCCTCTCCGAGGCTACCCCTTCTTTGCTGATAGCCAACACCTGATAGCTATAGTGCCCGGGTGTCAACCCACTATCTGTATAACTGAGTTGAGCTGTTTCAAGCTCATTTAATAAATCGAAACTATTTGAGCCGGGATTCTTGCGGTAAATAAAGTAGCCGCGTGCATTGCTGACTGCCGTCCAAGTTAACGTTACGTTTCCTCCCTCACTAACGGCAGCCTCAAAATTCTGAGGCATACCAGGTCTGAAGGTATGCAGCGGGCAAACTCGGGAGGGGGGCATAAGTGCCGCATCTGCCGGTCTTAGGCCGGCGCCGCCCCGCCAAAGGTTAGTGGTAGTTATAAAAGGCGGACGGTTAAGAAAAACTCTCTTTTCCCGAACATTCTCAGGGCAAAACGGTCCGGCAAGCAAACCAGATTGAGTACAAATTTCCAGCTCAACATGGATCTTGCAGATTTGAGTGGGAACATTGCTCGACAAAAACCAGTCGGAGGCAATTTGTTCAGGAGGACAGTGTGGGCTTGGGCGCAGTCCGCTTTTGGTACAGACAGTTACTTTTACTAAGCCGCCAGGTCTCGTAAAGTCTCGCGTTGGAAGTTCTCGGTGAATAAATTTCAGGATGGGATTCATGAAAGGATTGGTATGGCGACCTGAAGAGAAATTGCCAGCTGTTGTTTTGTCGGGCCATCTATCACGTCCGAGCCAAAATACTGTCACATAATCAGGTGTGTAGGCAGCAAGCCATACATCGCGTGATAAATCGCTGGTTCCGGTTTTGGCAGCCAGTGGGCGTCCGATGCGGACACCGGCTGCAGTTCCGCGGAGCACCGCGTCTTTTAAAACATCTGTGGTGAGCCAGGCAGCTTCGGGACTAAGAACTTCTTCACCTTTTTGCTTATTTTCATAAACTATTTTTCCCTCGCTGTCGGTAATCTTTGAAATAGTAACCAGGTCGGTGCGGACACCTTCATTAGCTAAGACGGCAAAAGCTTGTGCTACCTCATGAACACTATAGCCGTCACCGCCACCTCCCAGGACAATTCCCAGCTCGTTTCCAGGAGGTAGATTAGTAATGCCCATCCGTTTTGCGTACTCTTTCCCTTTGGCAATACCCAACTGCTGAAAAAGGCGGACGGCAGGCAAATTAAGAGAACGTAAAAGGCTATAACGGTTCGTCACCAGACCGTTATATTTTCGAGGTGTGTAGTTAGTGGGGCGAAAACCACCCCAATCGCCTGGGGCATCGTCGATTATCGAACCGGGGCTGGCGATTCCTTCATTGAATGCCGGCGCATAAGCCAGAATCGGTTTTAGCGTGGAGCCAGGCGGCCTTTGCCCCCTAATTGCGCGATTCATGCCATTGGTTTCAGGGTCATGGTCACGGCCGCCTGACATGGCAACAATATGGCCGGTAGAAGGTTCTGCTACAATTACCGCCGCTTGCACAGGTGGCAAGTGTTCGTCATTGCGAATTCTAGGGTATAAGGCATCGTTATTGATTGTTTTTTCAATGAAAGCTTGTTTTTCCCTGTCTAGCGTGGTATAAATGTGCAGGCCGCCGCCATAGAGCACTTTCCAAATTTCACCGGCGCTTAACGTCGCAAATTGAGATGTCCCGGCCAAAATATTGTGGGCATCTTCTAAGACTTGAAGGCTGAACCAAGGAAAGGGCATCATCTGTTCAGGTCTTTCGAGCAGTACCAGTTCTTCTTCGCGAGCTTTTGACGCTTCTTCTTCAGTTATCATTCCTAAATCAACCATGCGGGAGAGCACCAAGCCCTGCCTGCTTTTTGCTTCATCAATGTTGCGCCAGGGAGAATACCTGCCTGGCAGATTAGGAATACCTGCTAGGATAGCCGCTTCCGCCAGAGTCACTTCACGGGAGCTTTTGCCAAAATATGTTTGTGTCGCCGCCTCAACGCCGTAGGCATTGAAGTCAAAGAAAATAAAGTTAAGATACATCGATAAGATTTCGTCTTTTGTGAACATCTGCTCCAGTCGGAAAGTAAGATAAAGCTCTTGGATTTTTCGCCGCATAGTACGGTCTCTTGGGTCAAAAAATGCATTTTTTATTAGCTGCTGAGATATGGTGCTACCGCCCTGCAAGGGGCCGGAGCTTCTAAACAGATTGCTATAGGCAGCGCGCATAATCCCGCGTATGTCCAAACCGGGATGCTCATAGAAGCGCGCATCCTCAATAGCAATGAAAGCGTTAATTAGGTTTGGAGATATCTGACTTAGCTCAACAGAGGTTCTGTTTTGTGCCCCCAGAAGCCGTGAAATCAGTACACCGTCTCTATCGTACATAAACGATGTTTGTGACGGGAGAAGTCTTTCCGGATCCCATTCAGGGACATCAGCCAAGTAAGCTGAAACCACAAAATATGTAGCAGAAACCGAAACTAAAAAAAACAATGCACATAAAATCAAAGCAAAGCGGATAAGCCTTTTTTTGTTTAGTTTCTTTTTTCCGTTATATTTGCCGCCTGCCTGAATTTTTCTTTGGTTATTGTTGTGCTTGGGCATTATTCTCTCCCTTTCTCTTGGTTTTTCTTTTGGGTTAAGGCCCCACCTCTAAGGATCTGTAGGTGGGAATTTTTAATCAGGTGGAGTA
>QLUI01000146.1 GCA_018725345.1 Bacillota bacterium
CGAATAGGGGACTGAAACTTCTGGCGCACTGGCGCCTGATTTCTGACCTCCAGACGTTACACCGATTGCCCCGACGAATAGGGGACTGAAACCGTCTTGGAAATGTGTCCGATCCGATAGGGGAATGGTCTCAACGCTCATATTCATCATCCTGTTCATCGGGTGGTTCCTCTACAGCATCCTTTTCAAAAGCAAGATCATACAGGCGAGTGCCCGAATCTCTCCCGGGTCTTCACTAAAATAATATGGCATATCCGGGACAATTATTGTAAAATGAACCTACAGAAACAATTTTCTTTTCTGTAAAATTGAGGCAATATTGCTTGGGGTGATAGTGTTTTGGAAAAATATTTGTTTAAGCTGAAAAAGGACCTGCTGGAAATAAATGCGCTGGAATTGGATGACACCTTGCTGTCATTGCTGGATACCAGAGCAGGTGGCAACGATAGTGAAGTCGAATTCGTTAACGAAGAAGGGTTGGTTAGAAAATTTAAATTAAATAAGGAAGAAAGGATTATTTCCGGCAGAGGCATAAAAGGATTTTTTAACTCCTACCAAGCTGAATTTTTGTTTGTGGAAAGCAGTCCTACCGGGGGCTGGAAAATTTCTGCGCCGCGGAAAATGCCTGACAGATGGGCGGAAAAAATTATTGACAACCCGGCAGCCAAAGAGCGGCTGGAAACAGTACTCAAGGCAATGAACGGGCTGAATCCGGGAGACCAAAAGTGGTTTGAACTTTACCACCAGGCCAGAGAGTTTGTAGTTGATTCCCAGGAAAACCGCTTGTTATGCCTGCCTTATCTCAGGGATCTGGAGCCTTATGAATATCAATTGCGCGCAGTAAAATCAGCCATCGATAGGTTCAAGGGACGAGTGATGTTTAGCGATGAGGTGGGACTGGGCAAAACTATCGAGGCAGGCATTGGCATGTTGGAATATATCATGAGGGGTTTGGTCAAAAAGGTGCTGGTTCTAGTCCCCCCTTCCCTGGTCAACCAGTGGTATTATGAAATTAAGCGAAAATTAAATCAGGATTTTATCAGAGCCGATGAACCTGAGTTTAAGAAGCTGGGTGACCAAGCGTGGGTCCAGAATAATAAGGTGATTGCTTCTTTGGCTTTGGCGAAAAGAAAAAGCAATAGTGATATCATCTCCCAAATCAATTATGACCTGGTTATTGTTGACGAAGCTCACCACTTGAAAAGCCGCAATTCGGTAGCCTGGAAGTTTGTGAATAACATTAAAAAGAAGTACATCTTTTTGTTGACTGCCACTCCGGTACAAAATAACCTGGAGGAATTGTACAACTTAATCACCCTGCTCAAACCAGGACAACTGAAAACCTACAGCAATTTTAAGAAGAATTTTATGGAAGGCCGGGAAGGGATTGAAGCAAAAAACGTACCCAGATTGAGGGAGCTGCTGGCAGACGTGATGATCAGAAATAAGCGCAGTGATGTGGGCATCAAGTTTACCGGGCGTCAGGCAGTTACCACAGCTGTCCATTTACTTCCCAGGGAACAGGAAGTTTATGACAATATCAGTGATTTTATCAGAGAAAAATACCAGCAACAGCACCCGGTGTTAACCAGATTTGTGCTGAAAAACTTACAGGAACAAATGGGCAGTACTTTTTCGGCTATGGTAAACTCTCTGGCAACCAAAGCCGACAATGACCAGTTAGCTGCAGCCGACCGGCAGGTGTTCCGGGATTTTCATCGGCAGACACTGCAAATAGTGGAAAGTGAAGCTGAAACTAGTCCGAAGATGGTCAAGCTGGTGGAGATAGTCAAAGATTTTCAGGATAAAATGCTCATCTTCACGAAATACAAATCTACCCAGAAATTCATTGTCAAAACCTTGAAGCAAAATGGATTTGCCGTTGCTGAGTTTCACGGGGGTTTGCGGCGCAAGGATAAAGAAGAGCAAATTGCCTATTTTGAAAAAAAGGCAATTGTCCTGGTAAGCACGGAAGTTGGTGGCGAAGGTAGGAACCTGCAGTTTTGCAATGGTATGATTAACTATGATTTACCCTGGAATCCCATGGCCATTGAGCAAAGAATAGGACGATTGCACCGGATTGGACAAGCCCGGGATGTATTTGTCTTTAATTTAGTTGCCAAAAATACGTTAGAATACCACATTCTAAATCTATTAGACCGGAAAATCAATATGTTTGAACTGGTGGTAGGTGAAGTAGATCTGATTTTAGGCGATATTGAAGAAAAAGAGAATTTTGGAGATCTAATCATGAATGCCTGGGTACATTCTCCGGCAGTCGCTGATATGGAAAAAGAAATGGACTCCCTGGGAGAGAAACTGTTGGAAAATAAAAATAAGCTGCTGAAAATTAAGCAACTGGATGAACTCTTGTTTGAGGAGAAGGAGAAAGTTTGAAACACTGTGATTTACACGCCATCCCAAAAAGAGGCGCAACAAAGCAGACCACCTGGAAGTGGCCGTCAGCGAGTGCCCAACACGTTAAGCGGAGGCACTGGAGCAAATCAGATGCGTAGCGGAAAGGAATGGTCATAACAATGAGACTACAGAAGTTTGTTACTGCCGTCATCGAAGCTTTGGGCGGAATTGTGGTTCCGTTGGAATACGGACTATGTCACGTACTTATCCCCGATGAGTACAAAGAATATTTTCTAGACAAAACAGAATTGTATCTTTCCTTTGACTTTGAAGTAGCCCAGGAAAACCCTGAGTCGGAGTTTATCAATTTTGGCAGTTATCTCCTGGAAAATCTTTTGGAACTGGCCCGGAAAAAAGCGGTCAGCAATCTGCGCTTTGCCGAAGTGGACCGGCTCACGATGACTAATGCTTTAAAAAAAATCAACCTGGTCATGGCTGATGTGCCTGGAGAAAAAGAAATAATCAGGGAACGCCCCATAATGGGAGTATGGGCAGCCTTTAACTTTAGAGTCACCTATATTGCTGATGAAAAAGCGGAGGAAGTCCGGCAGCAGTGGGTAAATCTTTTGACCGGTGAACCTGATGATGAGATCCAAAAACAACAAAGCAATATTTTTTTCGGGCAACAACCGGTACACAATTACCCGGTCCCGGTTGAGCTAGATATTGTAGCCGGTTTTGAACAAGCTTTCCGGTTGGTTAAACAGTTAGCAACACAAACAGGAGAAAAACTGCTCAGCGCAAAAGACCTAAGGAAGGATGTTGACAGGATTCAAAACTATTATGCTGAATTGGCAAAGGAAAATGCCCAAAAGATGACTCGGAAAGGCATCACTGAAGAAAGGAAGCAGGAACTAGCTGCCAAGTTAATTGCCATCCAGGCTGAATGTCAAAAACAAATCCGGGAAATTAATAATAAATATGCGGTAAAAACAGAGGTTATCTTAGATCACGGGATTTTGTACTTTATTCCCCAAATTGAATATGGTATCAAGATTGTGTTCAGGAAATCCCAGCAAGAGGCAACTGTAGACTATAATCCGGTATTGAAAAAGTTTAGAGTCCGTCAACATGATAATGCCTTTATCCCAGAGAGATTTTCTTCCCTTAATCTTTGAGTGACAATCGGTAGTTTTCTAAACAATTAAACGAAGTAGGCTCAACAATTCAGACTACCAGTTGACTGTTGAGCCTTAAGTGTACAGCTTCTCATTCAACTCTTAACACCAGAATATTCCGGGCATACCAGATATCTGCCATCAACCCCTTTTTTATAAACCGGGAAAAGCTGTGGACACAAAAAGTGTGCCTGACAGAGTTAGCACGCACTATTTGCGAGAACCTACAGTGGGTTGCTCCCAACGGCAATAACAAATATTATAGGGACGCCTTGGCGTTTCAAAATCATGCCGGCGAGGGTACGGAGGAAAATATGGTTAAAAAAGAACTAATTGAACTTTTATTTGAGGCGGCCAGTATCCAGCGTTGGAATGACCATATCCGGCCGCACAAAGGCTTTACAGAATTGGACAAGCAGGCACATAAAATGATTTTTGCTTATGTACTGGCAAAATTTGAGACAGCCGACCGAAATACGCCCATCAGCTGGCGCAAACTGATTGAGGGCGGTTTTTTCGAACTATTGCACCGTATTGTGCTGACAGATATAAAGCCGCCGATTTTTCACAAACTGATGGCAGAGAAAGGCGATAAACTGAACGGCTGGGTGCTTGACCGGCTTCGTGACAGCGTGGCGCCGGTAGGCGGCGGGTTCGCGGATAATTTCTCTATCTATCTTTTTGACGCTGAATATGCCGCTTTGGAGAAAAAAATCCTGAAAGCCGCTCATTATCTCGCCACCAATTGGGAATTTTCGATTATCTACCACCTAAATGCCAACCTGTACGGACTTAATGAAACAAAAGCCAAAATTGCCGATGAGATCGAGGAGCACTATGAGCTAGCCGGCGTCCAAAAACTGCAACTCGGCAAGAAAACAAGTCACTTTATGGATTTGGTGGGGCAGCTCCGTTTTCAGCAACGCTGGGCGCAAACGCCCCGTATCCCGGAAACATCAGTGATGGGGCATATGTTGATTGTGGCCATGCTTTCCTATTTGGCGAGCGTAGAACTGGGAGCCTGTGACAAGAGGGTTAGCAATAATTATTTTTCGGGCCTTTTTCATGATTTGCCGGAAGTGCTGACGCGTGATATCGTCTCTCCGGTAAAGCGCTCTGTGGAAGGGTTGGAAGAACTGATTAAGGAAATTGAAAGCCGGCAGGTGGAAGAGAAACTGCTTCCGCTTCTGCCGGCTGCGTGGCACAAGGAACTCCGTTATTTCATGGAAGATGAATTTGCCAACAAAATTTGTCTGGACGGCAGCGTGCGCCATGTTGAGCCGGGAGAAATTGGCAGGCAGTTCAATGAGGATTGCTATTCTCCCATCGACGGTGAGTTAATAAAAACTTGTGACCATTTCGCCGCATACATGGAAGCGTATCTTTCCATGTCTCACGGAGTACGTTCCCATTATCTAAAAGATGGATATCACGCGCTTTTTGAACAATACAGGGAAAAGAAAGTGGCGGGAATGGAGTTTGGCCGCTGGTTCAATTACTTCCAACTATAAACATGGCACTTGCACTATGCTTCTAACCAGCCTGTTTGTTGCCGTTTTCTTGGTGTATCTGCGCATCTGCCAGCAGAGTAGCAATAACCAGTGTCTCACCAT
>QLUI01000147.1 GCA_018725345.1 Bacillota bacterium
TTTTCTGGCTGTATTGTTTCTGCGAAAAAAGGGATTTTACGCGCTTTGACGAATCATAGCCTAAGAGAGAATGTTCGGTAGGAACCGGAGGATAAAAAAAGATGACTGTGAAACTATGGCGCCAGCTGGCGCCGGAAACAGACTGGAGTGCGGCGGCGCGGCTGTCAGAAAAGTTGAAGCTGCACCGCCTGACAGCCGCTTGCCTGATGCAAAGGGGCGTCTCCACTGTAGAGGAGGCGCGCTTTTTCCTGAATGGCAGCCTGTCGGAGTTGGCAGACCCTTATGCTATGTTTGGCATGAAAGAGGCGGTGCAAAGGATTGCTAAAGCTGTTGCCGCTAAGGAGCCGCTCTTGATTTATGGTGATTATGATGCTGACGGCGTTACTTCTGTGGCACTCTTGACCCAGGCGTTGCGAAAATTCGGGGTGCCGGTGGAATACTACATACCAAGCCGTCTTGGAGACGGCTACGGTCTGCATGGGCAGATTCTGAAACAATTTGCTGCCGGCGGAGGCAGGCTGGTGTTGACTGTAGATTGTGGCATTAACTCGTTTGAAGAGATGGATCTGGCCAAGCAATTAGCTATTGATTTAATAGTTACTGATCACCATGAGTCTTTTCCGCTCCTGCGCAGTGCTTATGCAGTATTAAATCCTAAACAGCCCCATTGCAGTTATCCTGAGCAAAATCTGGCTGGTGTAGGCGTAGCTTGGACGCTGGTAAGGGCGCTCTATAGCCACTTAGGCGTCCCTTTTGCGGAGGCCGCAGAATTCCTCGACCTTGTAGCGGTAGGCTCTATTGCAGATGTGGTGCCTCTTCTAGGGGAGAACCGTCTCTTGGTAAAGGCCGGCCTGGAAGAATTGGCGAAGGGTACTCGCCCAGGCTTGGCTGCCTTGGGCAGGCTTTGCGGAAGTGAAGAAGGAAAGCTGACAGCGCTGCAGGTTGCGTTTAGAATAGCGCCTCGCCTGAATGCGCCGGGACGGCTGGGAGACGCGTTCCCTGCAGTGCAGGCTCTTTTAGCTTCGCCGTCTGAAGCTTGGCAACTGGCACTAAGTTTGGATGAAAAAAACCGACTGCGACAGCATGTGGAGAAAGATATTTTGGAAAAGGCTCGTAATCAGGCAGCCACTTGCGATGAGCCGGCGCTGGTGTTGTGGCATCAGGACTGGCACCCTGGTGTGATAGGGATTGTAGCGGGACGGCTGGCTGCTGAGTTTGGCAAGCCTGCCGTCCTAATTGCCTTAGACGGCGAAGAAGGACGTGGTTCTATTCGTTCTGTTCCAGGCTGTAATCTAATGGAGGCATTGCAGCTCTGTGCCAAACAGCTCATTCGCTTTGGCGGTCATCCGGAAGCGGCAGGTCTTTCTGTAGCTAAGGCAAACTTGGTGCAGTTTCAGGAAGACTTCTGCCGGGCGGTGGAGAGCCAGGGAGTGAAAGAAGGTAAGGCTATGGTCATGGCAGAGGCGGAACCTAAAGAATTGTCTCTGGCGCTGGTGAAGGAATTGACTGGGCTGGAACCGTTTGGTCAGGGAAATCCCGAGCCTCTTTTTATGTTGAGGGGTATGGCTGTGCTTACGGCTCGGAAGGTTGGTGCACAGGGTGCCCATTTACAGTTGCGTTTAAAAAAAGAGAGCCTGATTTTTAATGCCGTTTTCTTTGGCGGCGGGCAGACGCAGATCTCGGCGGGAGAAACGGTCGATGCAGTAATAGTTCCGACTGCAAACACTTGGCAGAGTAAGACTGAATTATCGCTCCAGGTGAGGGCTTTGCGCATCAGTTTGCCGGAGCAGATGGGTTTTTGAGCGATTTTATGCTCCCGAGGGGGAAAGAATTTATGAGTCTTGAAGCGCTGAAAACGCTAATAAAATCATACTATCCCGTAGAGCCTGACTGGAGCCTCATGGAGAAGGCGTATCATTTTGCAATGTCGGCGCATCTGGGGCAAAAGCGTTTTTCTGGCGAAATGTATATTACTCATCCGCTGGGCGTGGCTACCATTTTAGCTGAGTTGGAATTAGATTTGGATACTATTATTTCCGGACTTTTGCACGATGTGGTGGAAGATACTGAAGCTCCCCTGGAGCAAATAAGCCAAGAGTTTGGCAAAGAGGTTGCCATGCTTGTGGACGGCGTCACCAAGCTTTCCAAGTTGGAGTATAGGTCTAAAGAAGAACACCAGGCAGAAAATCAGCGCAAGATGTTTATTGCCATGGCAAAAGATATTCGTGTGCTCTTAATCAAGCTGGCGGATCGCACTCATAATATGCGGACGCTGAAATACTTGACGTCCATCAAGCAACAAGCAATTTCCAAGGAAACTTTGGAGATTTACGCACCGCTGGCTCACCGCCTCGGGATCTATAAAATAAAGTGGGAACTGGAAGATTTGGCTTTTCGCTTTTTGGAGCGGGATCGTTATTACGCTTTGGTGGATCGGCTGGTTAAAAAGCGGCAGGAACGGGAGGCGTTTATCGGTCAGACTATTGCCTTGCTTCAGCCGAAGCTGGATGAAGTGGGAATTGAAGCCCATCTTTCCGGCAGGCCGAAACATCTCTATAGTATTTCCCAGAAAATGAAAGAACAGGGTAAGGAGTTTCACGAGATTTATGATTTGACGGCTATTCGTATTATTGTGGAATCATTGAAAGACTGCTACGGTGCCTTGGGTATTGTCCATACTTTATGGAAGCCCATCCCCGGTAAATTCAAAGATTATATAGCCATGCCTAAAGCCAATATGTATCAGTCGCTCCATACTTTGGTGATGGTGGGAAAGAACGAACTGCTGGAAGTGCAGATTCGCACCATGGAGATGCACAGGACGGCAGAATACGGGATTGCTGCACATTGGCGCTATAAAGAAAAAAAGGATGGCCGGCATGACTCGGAGTTTGAAGATAAGCTCTCCTGGTTGCGGCAGATTGTGGAACTGCAACAAGATTCAAAAGATGCCCATGAATTTATGGAAAGTGTAAAAATTGACCTTTTTACCGATGAGGTATTTGTTTTTACGCCAAAGGGTGATGTGATTGATCTGCCGGTTGGTTCCATTCCCTTGGATTTTGCCTATAAGATTCATACAGATATTGGACACCGCTGTATTGGCGCCCGGATAAACGGCCGATTGGTTCCGCTCGATTATGAACTGAAAACCGGTGATATTGTGGAAGTGATGACTGCCAAGCAGAGTCATCCCAGCCGTGACTGGTTAAACATGGTAAAAAGCTCTGGTGCAAGAGCAAAAATCCGCGCTTGGTTTAAGAAGGAGCGGCGCGATGAGAACCTGGACAAAGGTAAAGAGCTGCTGGAAAAAGAATTGCGCAGACATGAGTTGGAGCCGAGCCAGTATTTAAAAAGCCCCTTTTTGCAGGAGATGGGGAAAAAATTTAATGTTCACGGCGAAGAAGAAATCTTTGTTGCGATCGGGTTGGGTGGGATAACGCCGGCGCAGGCGGTAAACCGTTTGAAGGAGGAATACCGCAAAAAGTTTGGCCCGGCAGGACCTGAACCTCTTAAAGAGTTTAAACCGCAAAAACCCGGCAAAGCCGGCAAAGGTGTGCGGATTGACGGGATAGACAATTTGCTTTTGCGCTTTGCCAAGTGTTGCACGCCTGTTCCCGGCGACCAGATTGTGGGCGTGGTTACCCGTGGCCGCGGTGTCTCTATTCATCGCAAAGACTGCCCCAACGTGCAGGTGCGAACGGAAAAACAGCAACTGCTTGACGCTTCTTGGGAAGAAAGAGCTGAAGGAGCATATCCAGTAGAGATCGAAGTAAGCGCGATGGACCGACCGCAAATTCTGATGGATGTGGTTAACGCTGTGGCCGAATGCAAAGTAAATATCACCGCTTTAAACGGGCGAAGTACAAAAGATAGGCTGTCTTTAATTAGTATGACTGTGATGGTTGCGGATATTGCTCATTTAGACAATATTATTAGTCGCATTAACCGAGTTAAAGATGTTTACCACGTTCACCGTCTCAAAGGCTAGAGCTAAGGGAAAATACAAAAAGTAATAAAGGGACGTAACGAACTTTTAAACTAAAGTATCGTTACGTCCCTTTTATAAAGTTAATCGCTACCGGTCGGCAAAGGCAAGCTGGTCAGCCGCAAGTGAGCAGGCTAAAAGGTGAAGTATGCTTCTATACCGCGAAAAATGGCATCGGCTGAGTTTTGGCGGAAGTCGTTTGTGCGCATCAGCGCTTCTTCCTGCGCGTTTGAGATAAAGGCCAGTTCAAGCAGGACAGAGGGCATGGTGGTTTCACGGATAACGTGGAAGTTGCCGTGCTTTACACCCCTATCTCGCAAGCCCAATGCTTGGACCAGTTCTTTTTGTAATAGTTCTGCCAGGAGCCGCGATGCGGGGGCAGTAGTGCTGTTTTGAAAAAAGTATGTTTCTGTTCCACCGATGGCAGTGTTTATGTGAGCATTGGCGTGGATGCTGACAAAGATGTGAGCATTCGCGGCTTCGGCAATGGCTACCCGCTGGGTCAGAGAAACATGGCTGTCAGTATCTCGGGTTAAGATTACGGTAGCACCCGCTTGGCGTAGCATGTCGGCAACCCGGAGAGAAACATCTAACACAACATCTTTTTCCATCAGTCCGGTTGGCCCTACAGCGCCTGGGCTGCGGCCATGCCCAGGGTCGATAACAATGACTTGACCGGCAAGAGATTGGCCGACACCGGCGGAAGGAGGCGACGCCTGGCGATTGAACACGAGTGCAAATTCAGCAAACACCCAGCCTAGCTGCCCAGAGGAAAGGCGGAGCTGGAGCCATTCTCCGCTTTCAGCCACGACTTCGGCCAATGTGCCAAGCGGCAGGAGCGTGATGCGTTCAGCTTCAGTGGAAGGGCTACTCCGTAAGTTCAGCGCGTTGACGGTGACTATCGCTAAGCGTTGAGTTACTGTTTGTACAGGTTCTGGCTGATCGGTTATCGGCTGCCCTGCTTCAGGTTGGTTGGAGATTGGGGAGGGAACCGGTCCTACGTATTGTGCAAAGACCCAGCCAACTAGGCCGTCAGGCAAGCGAACCTCATGCCAGTTGCCTTGTGTCCGCAAAATTGTCAGTCGGCTATTTAGGCCAAGAGCTGTGATGGCGTCAAAAGAAACGGCAGGGCCACTGCGGAGCGGGAGTG
>QLUI01000148.1 GCA_018725345.1 Bacillota bacterium
TTTCTTCAGACAATTCCGCAGACGGTATGCCTGTCTTTTTTGGGTATGCTAACTTTAGGAGACAGATCTTACATGTCGGCACTTCAAAACCTCCTCGCCTTCTATCTTGCCCTTGCGACAAACAACTTACAACAGCCTCTCCGGCAGATCAAGCTCCGCGCCCAAGCAATTGCTGTGCGCGTGCCGCCACATTCTCTGCTGTAAAGCCAAACTTCTCCATCAGTACCTCCCCGGGAGCCGAAGCACCAAAGTGGTCGATGCCAATTATGACGCCATCATTGCCGCTAAAACGCTCCCACCCCATAGGATGAGCCGCTTCCACCACCAGACGTTTTTTAATGGCTGGCGGCAAAACTTCTGCACGGTATGAAGCGGGTTGTGCCGTAAACAGTTCCCAGCTCATCATGCTGACCACTCTGACTCCTACCCCTTCTGCCTCCAGCAGTTTCTTTGCTTGCAGCGCCAACCAAACCTCCGAACCGCTCGCCATAATAATTAACTCAGGCACTTCGCCTGCTTCTCGCTCCAAAACATAGCCGCCTTTTAGCGCATCAATGCCGGTTGCCGGCAACTGCGGCAGGTTTTGCCGTGTCAGCACTAAGGCTGTGGGGCCGTCGGTGCGGCTAAGGGCATGCAGCCACGCAACCGCTGTCTCGCGACCGTCCGCAGGGCGAAGGACATGAAGATTAGGGATGGAACGCATATTGGCAAGTTGCTCAATGGGTTGGTGTGTCGGACCATCTTCGCCTACCCCGATGCTGTCATGGGTAAAAACGTATACCACCGGCTGCTGCATTAAAGCAGCCAAGCGTACCGATGGCTTCATGTAATCAAAAAAAGCTAAAAAGGTGGCGCCGTAAGGCCGGAAGGCGCCATAGAGCGCCAGGCCAGACAGGACTGCTGCCATACCATGCTCGCGGACGCCAAAATATATATTATTTCCTTTGCGGTTCTCTGCCTGAAAATCACCCAGACCTTTAAGATAAGTTTTGGTGGATGCGTTTAAGTCAGCAGAGCCGCCCAGCAAATTCGGCAGGTATTTAGCCAGAACCTGCATCACCTGACCTGACGCTGCACGCGTTGCCATGGGCTTATCAAAAGACCACAATGCTTTATCCTCCTGCAAAGCAACCGGCAAGCTCCGGTTGTGCCAAGCATCCCAACGTGCCGCATCTTCCGGATACTTTCTGCGGTAGGCCGCAAACAACCTGTCCCACGCTTCTTTGACCCCGGCTAGTCTTGTTTGCAGTCCTGCAAAATGTGTCCGCACTTCATGCGGCACATAGAAAGTCTGCTCCGGTGGCCAGCCCAAGTTTTCTTTTGTCATACGCACTTCAGACGCGCCAAGTGGAGCGCCGTGAGCCTCCGCACTATTCTGTTTGTTAGGGCTGCCAAAACCGATGACTGTCCGCACTGAAATTAGTGAGGGACGAGCTTTATCAGCTTTTGCTGCTGTGATGGCGGCGGCAATTTCTTCTGTAGCAGTACCATCAGCAACCCTCAACACTTGCCAGCCGTATGCTTCAAACCGCCTGCCCACATCTTCCGTAAAAGCCAGTTCAGTTCTGCCGTCAATAGTGATTTGATTGTCATCATAGAAGCAAATCAGCCGGCCGAGTTTTAAATGTCCGGCCAAAGATGCCGCCTCGGCTGTAACACCTTCCATCATGCAACCATCACCAACATAGACATAGGTAAAGTGCTCAACAAGCTGGAAATCAGGCTTATTAAACTCGGCTGCTAACCGCTCTTCCGCAATAGCCATGCCCACAGCATTGGCAAAACCCTGTCCAAGCGGGCCCGTGGTAGTCTCCACCCCCACTGTATGGCCGTGCTCCGGGTGTCCTGGCGTTTTGCTTCCCCACTGGCGAAAGTTTTTCAGTTCGTCCAGAGGCAGTTCATAGCCGCACAAATGAAGCAGCGCATACAAGAGCATCGACCCATGTCCGGCAGACAGTACGAAGCGGTCGC
Organism: Bacillota bacterium; assembly: GCA_018725345.1. Classification (GTDB taxonomy): domain Bacteria; phylum Bacillota; class Dethiobacteria; order Dethiobacterales; family Dethiobacteraceae; genus GPS1B09. The sequence goes on from QLUI01000148.1 coordinate 1,972, forward strand.
GATTTGGCCATGTTGGATCGCTACTGCAATGCTGCATGAATTGTGTCCAGAGGGTATAGGCCATTGGTGCACCGCCCATTGGCAAACCAGGATGTCCTGAATTTGCAGCCTCCACCGCATCCACTGCTAAAAAGCGGATAGTATTAATGGCCGTTTCCTGAATTTTTGACAAAATTATCCCTCCCGGAAAAATTGAAAAACCTTTCTTCCTCATATTTTATATAATTTTGTCCAAAAAAAAACAAGCATTTATTTTTACTTTTTTATTTTTACTTTTTTATTTTTTGGATTAACTTTGCCACGTTTTCAGCGAAACGTTCCGCAGTGCGGACTCCTTCTTCATCCTCAAGCGCTTCCCCCGGGAGTTTGCCAAAGAGCATATTCCAGTAGGTGGAGCCTGGAACGATCATTTCATTAATCAAAAAAAACATCAGCATCTCCTGGATGGTGGCGGTGGCTCCGCCACGGCGGTTAATTGCGATAGGTCCGCCCACTTTCCATGAGAGAAACTTGTCGCCATTATATGACAGCATCCCAATTCGCTGTAGCAGGTTCATCACATCACCGCGAGCAGTACCAAAGTAGACAGGCGCACCGACGACAAAACCGTCGGCTTTCCTGACTTTTTCAGCAATGGAATTTAATTCATCGTCCAGCACGCAAGCCCCTGTACCAACGCATTTTCTGCAGGCGATACAAGCCTCGATCTTTTTTCCAGCTAAGGACACGATTTCAGCAGTCAAGCCTAGCTCTCTGATTTTTATAGCACATTTTTCCATCACCAAGGCTGTATTTCCTTCTCGCCTTGGACTACCGGAGATTAATAAAACTTCGGCCATAATATTCACGTCCTTTTATCATCTTTTTATTATAATCCTTCTTCCAGACTGCAAATCAATTTTTCCCACAATGAGTACAACTTTTCAAGCTCTTCTTTAACTCTGTCCATTTCCTCCCCTTTTTCCGCCGCCAAGCGATAATCGTTAAATACCTCCGGCTCTGAGAGCTCTGCTGTCAAGAGAGTAAGACGGAGTTCAAGCCTGCTAATTTCCTCTTCCGTCTCACGAATAAGTAATTCCATTTTACGCAATTCCCGTCGCTGCAACAGTAAATCTTCCCGTTTTTGTTTTTCTGCCTCCTGGCGTTCACGTGTTTCCGCTTTTCCTGGCAAAACAGCAGACTTTTCCAGTCTTTCCCTTTCCAAGAGATATTCAGCATAAGGCATTTGATAAAAGCTTACGCCGCCATCCCTCACTTCTAATACGCTGTCAGTCGTGCGACTAATAAAATAGCGGTCGTGCGTAACTACCAAAAGCGTTCCCGGAAAAGCGTCCAGCGCACTTTCCAATTCTTCCACGCCGCTGATATCCAGATGGTTCGTTGGTTCGTCCAGCACAAGAAAATTTCCTGCGTCAAGACCCAATTTGGCGAGCGCCAAACGACTCCGCTCACCACCGCTTAAATCCGCATTACACTTGAACACATCTTCACCACTAAAAAGAAAGCGACCTAGGTACGTTCTGGCAGCACTGAGAGTTATGTCGGAAGCATCCATAATCTCGTCGAGCGGTGTTTTTTCCGCTGAAACTGCTTGCTGGTGCTGGTCGAAATACACTAAACGGACACTGGGACCAAGCCAGACAGTGCCGTTATCTGCTTCCAACTCACCCGCAATTAATTTAAGCAATGTCGACTTTCCTGAACCGTTGGGACCAATGAGCGCCACCCGTTTGCCCCAGCGAATTTCCACATTTACATTCCGAAAGACAGTTCTGGTTCCAAATTCTTTAGCAACATTTGTTAAGCGTACAGCTATGTCCCCACTGCGCCCAGAAAAAAGGAAATCCAGAGCCATGGCTTTTTCCTGCCGCGGACGGTCAAGTTTTGTCAACTTCTCTAATTTCTTTTCCCTACTTTTAGCCTGTCTCTTTTCGCGTTCCCCGGTGCCCTGAGTGCGAACGAATGTCTCTTCCTTGACAATATAATCCTGCTGCCTGCGATATGCCTTCTCTTCGGCCACCGCCTCCAGTTCACGCTGTGCCGTGTATGCGGAATAATTGCCGCGGTAGCTCTTAAGCTGATGTTGCTCCAAAGACAGAATACGTCCTGCCACCCTGTCAAGAAAATAGCGATCATGGGAAACAATCAATACACAACCACGCCAATCACTCAAATATTTTTCCAGCCACTCCACGGCAGCCAAATCAAGATGGTTTGTTGGTTCATCGAGTAATAGTAGCTCAGGCTCCTCCAACAAAAGGCGCGCTAAGCGCAGGCGTGTTTTCTCGCCGCCCGAAAATGTCTCCATCGCCCGTTTTAGGTCGCTCGAGGAGAAACCCAGTCCTGAAACCACAGACCGCAATCTTGATTCGGCGCTGTATCCTCCTGCCTCCTCAAACCGGTGCCGCAGCTTTCCGTAGTCGTTTAGCACCGCTTCGAGAGCCTGCGGGTTGGCAGCAAGCTTTGCCGAAGCCATCTTCTTTTCCAGCAGATTCATACGGACAGCAAGTTCTTCCAGATGACCCAAGGCACGGCGCAATTCTTCTCCCATGGTTCCCGCCGCAGCTTTTGCCGTTCCCTGTTCCAGATAACCAATGGTTAAGTCGCGGGCCAATGCAACCGTACCCGTATCGGCCGTTTCCTGCCCGGTAATTATTTTTAGCAGCGAGGTCTTACCGGCACCGTTTGGACCGACCAACCCTACCCGTTCAGCTTGATACAGCTGAAAGTCGATACGTTGCAAGACAGTGGCTGCACCGTACGATTTAGAAACTTGACTTACTGACAGTACTGCCATCTGTTTACCTCCCTAGCTAGCGAGCTCATACTCTCTATTTCCTCAAAATGCTACGCAAATCCTAAAGAACAAGAAAAACGCTTCGTGCTTTTTAACATAAGACGCGTTTTTCTTGTTCTTTAGGGGACGGCGCCCCTTCGACGGGTCTTCAACCCTGACCACCCCGCAAGAATAAGGGGGAATCCCCCAAAACATTCCCCTTGCATAGGATCGTAGCTTCCCTGTAGGATATAATTTCCTATGCAACAGGAAAAACTCACGCATATTTTATAAATTTAACAAACTTCAATTCGTAATTTAAAAAAATGTAGGTCTGCTCTGCCCCACTAATTGGACACTAAAAACCAAATGAAGTAATACCTACCAT
>QLUI01000149.1 GCA_018725345.1 Bacillota bacterium
TTGCCCAATTTCTAGGCATTGAACTGCCAAACCCCACCGATTTGATTAATGCTGTTTTCTCCGTAAAGTGAACTCGTTTCAGCAAAGCTGAATAAAAGCCGCTCTGAGCCAAACAACTTAGAGCAGCGCCTGCAAAGACTACAATGTTTTTCCTGCCATTCGGCAAACAAACACATTTTCCCCTTTCGTAGGCTGTTAATTTTTGTCAATATTTCCTGGGAAATGTCAACGCACCACCAAATTCACCAGTTTATCAGGAACGATGACAGCTTTAAGCACCTGCTGACCTGCTAACGCAAGGACAACCCTTTCATCAGTCAATGCTTTAGCTTGCATTGCAGCCGCGCCCAGTCCTGCCGGAATGATCAGCCTACCTCGTACTTTGCCGTTTATCTGCACAACAATTTCCACATTTTCCGCCTGCAAAACTTTCGGATCATACTCCGGCCATGCCTGCAAATGCACGCTTCCATTATTGCCCAGCCTCGCCCACATTTCCTCTCCTAAATGAGGGGCAAACGGAGCCAGAATTAAAGCCAATATTTCCAGCACTTCCGCCAGCACAGCTCTGTGAATATCGGCTTCTTTTTCGTTAATGTAGCCATATGCCAGATTAACCGCTTCCATCACTGCAGAAATTGCTGTATTAAAGTTAAAACGTTGTTCAATATCATCAGTAACCTTTTTCAGTGCTAGATGAAAGGCACGGCGAAGCGCCAGCGCTGATTCATCAGGAGCGGCAAATTCCACGTTTTCTGCCCGGGCGATGTCAGCATAACCGTCAACCAGCCGCCAAACACGCTTCAAGAAACGATAACAACCTTCCACTCCTCGTTCATTCCAGTCCAAATCTTTTTCCGGAGGCGCGGCAAAGAGAATAAACAAACGGCCTGTGTCGGCACCATATTTTTTAATTATTTCATCAGGGCTCACCACATTGCCTTTTGATTTAGACATTTTCGCCCCGTCCTTATTCACCATCCCCTGGGCCAGCAGCCTGGAAAAAGGCTCCACCGCCTGAGTCAAGCCGGCATCATAAAGTACCTTTGTGAGGAAACGGGCATAAAGCAAGTGCAAGATAGCGTGTTCAATCCCACCGATATACTGATCGACCGGCATCCAGGCATCACTTTTCTCCCGGGAAAACGCTTGCTCTGCGTTTTTCGGATCTGTATAGCGGAAGAAATACCAGGACGAGCAGATAAAAGTATCCATCGTATCAGTTTCCCGCCGCGCATCGCTACCGCAGCTTGGACATTCGACATCTAAAAAGGCTGCATGCTGCTTGAGCGGCGACTGCCCGCCTGCTTTAAAGACGACATTTTCCGGCAGCAACACCGGCAAGTCCTTCTCCGGCACCGGCAGCATACCACAGGCGTCACAGTAAATAATGGGAATTGGGGCACCCCAATAACGCTGCCTTGAAATCAACCAGTCCCGCAGGCGAAAACTTATTTTACCCTCGCCCCAGCCCTTTTCTTTCAAGTAAGCAATTATTGCTTGCCCGGCTTTTTTGTTAGCCATTCCGGTAAAATGTGCAGAATTAACCAACACGCCTTGTGCCAGATAGGCTTCCGTCATTTCTGCCGCATTAAGGATATCATCCGGCGGGGAAATAACAACCCGGATAGGTAGATTATATTTCTTGGCAAATTCAAAGTCGCGCTCATCATGAGCCGGCACGCCCATTACCGCACCGGTACCATAGCCCATTAAAACGTAATTGCCAACTAAAATAGGCACTTCCTCGCCTGTTACCGGATTTAGGCAATAGGCGCCGGTGAAGACACCTTCTTTGACCATCTCTGTCGAGGAGCGAGCCACATCCGTCAGCTTTCTGGTTCTTGCCACCAAGTCACGTACAGCAGCTTCCTGCTCCGCCCCGCCGGCAAGCTCGTCCAGTAAAGGGTGTTCCGCCGCCAGCACCAGATAAGTGACGCCATAAAGCGTATCGGGGCGAGTGGTAAACACCGGCAGCTTGAGAGTTTTACCCTTGACGGAAAAACGGATCTCCGCCCCCTCACTTTTGCCGATCCAGTTTTCCTGCATTACCCGAACACGTTCGGGCCAACCGGAAAGTAGGCGCAAGTCGGCTATTAGGCGCTCGGCGTAATCAGTAATTTTCAAAAACCACTGCTCTAAATCTTTAACTACCACAATTTCACCGCACCGCCAGCAGCCGCCTTCTTCCACCTGCTCGTTGGCCAACACTGTGGCGCACTGCGGACACCAGTTTACCGCCGCCTTTTTCTTATAAGCCAGATTTCGCCCGTAAAAAAATAGAAAAAGCCACTGCGTCCACTTATAATAGTCCGGAGCGCAGGTAGTCACTTCCCGCTCCCAGTCATAGCTAATCCCCAGCGCCTTCTGCTGTTTTTTCATCGCGGCAATATTGTCGTAGGTCCACTGGGCCGGATGAACCTGATGCTCAATAGCAGCGTTTTCCGCCGGCAGACCAAAGGCATCCCAACCCATGGGATGCAAGACATTATAGCCCCGCATCGTCAAAAATCTAGCCAACACATCGCCGATAGAGTAGACACGCATATGGCCCATATGCAGTTTGCCGGAGGGATAAGGGAACATCTCAAGCAGGTAATATTTTTTCTCCCCGCCTTCAACCGTTTTATAAAAACCATGTTCTTCCCAGTACTTCTGCCATTTCGGCTCAATAACTCCCGGACTATAATCCACTTTCCTGCCTCCAATACACGTAAAGTCAAGCAAGGGGGAATCCCCCTTGCATAGGATCGTAGCTTCCCTAAAAGAGATAATTTCCTATGCAACAAGAAAAACGCTTCGCGCTCTGTCAAAAGGCGCGCTTTTTGTCCGCTAAAAGGATGCCCCCTCACCCTAACCCTCTCCCCCCAGAGTGTGGAGAGGGGATCAATCAGGACGTGATGACGGCTATAGCAAAATCTTTTTTTATTATATCCGATTTACGGAGAAAAAGAAATCGCAAAGCCGATTATCAAAAAGCAGATTATCTGTGATTAAACAACTAACAACTTGGCATAATCTTAACAGAAAATATAAACTTCAAAACCATATATTTTTCACAACGATATGGCAGGTTTTTCCTTAGAAGTGAGGAACTAAAGTTTAAAAATGATTTCCCTTTCTCCGGGGCTGCTCACCACCGATGAATATAACTTGGTGGTAGAATATCTGCAAGAAAACTACGGAAAATAGAAATAAGTAGGAATCCCCCTTAACAACCCCCTTGCATAGGATCGTAGCTTTCTTGAATAAAACAATTTCCTATGCAAGAAAAACTGGCCACTCCTTAATATGGAGTTGCTTTCTATGCAAACCTCCCCGAATTAGCTTTTGCTTTTTTAAGAGGACAGTTTCAAAAAAATAAATTCCCAAAGGGTGACTTGCATCACTGCCAAATGCTTAGCTAATTGTTAAACTGGACTCAATTCCAAAATAAACGAGTGAGAGGTGTTTAAGTTGAGTATGTTCTGTAACCAATGTGAACAAACAGCTAAAGGAGTCGGCTGTACCACCCATGGGGTTTGCGGCAAAGATCCCGATGTGGCCGCGCTACAGGATCTTTTGCTCCATGCTCTGATGGGCCTATCAATCTACGCAAACGAAGCACGCAAAAATGGAATTACAGATGAAACTGTTAACCGCTTTACAGCCAAAGCCATCTTTTCCACGCTAACCAATGTCGACTTTGACCCGGCGAAATTCCAACAACGCATCGCCGAAACGGTATTGCTCCACCAACAGCTAAAAGCAAAAGTCGGCAATCCTGCTTTTGAACATCCTGCGGCGAATTTTACTCCTGCCACTGACATTGCCGGCTTAGTAGAGCAGGGCAAAAAAGTAGGCCTGCTTTCAGACGAGGAAACGGACGCCGACATCCGTTCACTGCAGCAAATTCTTCGCTTCGGCGTCAAAGGTGTGGCAGCTTATACCGACCACGCGGCAGTGCTTGGTCAGGAGGACGATAAAGTTTACGCATACCTGCATGAAGCCCTTGTTGCCCTGACAAGAAAAGATCTGGGGATAAACGACTTGCTTGGTTTAGTTTTAAAGTGTGGCGAAATGAACTTCCGCGCCATGGAATTGCTGGATGCCGGCAACACCGGCACATACGGCCACCCCGTTCCCACCAAAGTGCCGCTCGGGCATATTGCAGGCAAAGCCATTCTGGTTTCAGGCCATGATTTAATGGACCTGGATGAACTGCTGAAACAGACGGCAGGCAAAAATATCAATGTCTATACCCATGGTGAAATGCTGCCCACCCACGCTTACCCTGAACTGAAAAAATATCAGCATTTTTACGGACATTATGGCACTGCCTGGCAAAACCAGCAGAAGGAGTTTGCTAACTTCCCGGGCGCAATTCTGATGACCACCAACTGCCTGCAAAAACCGCAAGCCAGCTATCTGGATCACATCTTCACCACCGGCAATGTTGGCTGGCCGGGCGTCAGCCATCTGGATAATTACAATTTCACCCCGGTGATCGAAAAAGCGCTGGCAATGCAAGGCTTCCCCACCGATGAAGTGCGTGACAGTGTGTTGGTAGGCTTTGGACGAAACAGTGTACTGGGAGTGGCACCGAAAGTGATTGATGCAGTAAAAAGCGGTGACATCGAGCACTTTTTCTTGGTAGGCGGCTGCGACGGTGCTAAACCGGGTCGCAGTTACTACAGCGATTTTGTGGAGAAGGCTCCAAAAGACACGGTGATCCTGACACTAGCCTGCGGCAAGTTCCGCTTCTTTGACAAGAAGCTTGGCGATATAGGCGGCATTCCCAGACTGCTCGATGTTGGCCAGTGCAACGACTCCTATTCTGCCATCCAGATAGCTCTGGCCTTGGCTGACGCCTTTGAGTGCGACGTAAACGAGCTCCCCTTGACGCTTGTTCTTTCCTGGTATGAACAAAAAGCTGTGGCGATTTTACTGACACTCCTCCACCTGGGTCTGAAAAACATCTTTATTGGCCCCAGTCTGCCTGCGTTTATTACCCCCAATGTACTAAACGTTCTGGTAGAAAAATTTAACCTTCGTCCCATCTCTACCCCGGAAAAT
>QLUI01000015.1 GCA_018725345.1 Bacillota bacterium
AAAATCTGAGACTAAACCTCAGATGATATCAATTCAATAGGAGAAGATCGGCAACTTTTTTGGAAAAACTTACCTATTACACACGGCAAGGCCGGCGCCCTCCTGCGAGGAGGTCTCATCCCACAGGGTCTCTATGTATGACTGATAGCCTGCCTGAGCCAGGAGGCTACGGCATTCGCCGGCCATCCTCTCACTCACCCTCTGCTTCCTCAAATGGGAGGAGAGGGACAATCCCCTGATTTCCTTGAGCCTGTCCTGCTCAAGCAGCACCAAAGGCTTCATGCCCCTTAGCGGCTTTATGTTCGCCTGGATGATGCCACCTCCCCTGGGGACGTAACCGGGGCGAACTATCTCCATCTCTGCCCGGATCCCCATCTTCGCCAGCGCAGGGAACAATACATGCTGCATGTGATGGGCCGAGGGGGCGAAATCCTGGAACAATCCCCCGGTCAGCCTCAGGGTGGTTTCCTTATCGGCAAAGCAGGCCAGGGGAAGTAAGGACATCAGCAACATGGTTGTCGAGCCGGCGGTGCCGATATCCCACTCGTAGTGGCCACCCCTTATCGGGGATCCCGGACTATAGATGACCTCTGCGGATTTCGCCTCTGCGCCCTTCACCTGGGCATCGCACATCCGGGCGCAGGCTCTCACCGATGCCAGGTGCTGAGGGCGCAGTCCGGGCTTATCCCTCTTTGCCCTGATGTTGGTGATGTGTAATTCTTCCCCGAGCAGCGAGCAGAGGGTTATGGCGTATCGCACGATAGTCCCGCTTCCCGACCGCTGCGACCCATCGATGTGAATCATTGGAAAAGTTCGGTGCTTTCTTTTTCTTTACCCTCGTGGGCGGGGGGCGTGAGCCCGTGCTCAATAAAATTCATCATACTCTCATAAACCTCTTCCGGTGGAGTTTTATCCCCCCAGATGACCCAGCGCAGGCCGACAAAGTGACCTATCCCCATGAGGCAATGGGCTAAGCACTCTGGGTCCAGCGAACGAATTTGACCCGCTTCCATCGCTTGAGCTAAGCCGCGCTCATAGCCCTCAGCTAATCGGCGGTAATACCAGCGGAAGATCTCCTCATCCACGAACTCCGCCTGTCGTATGAGGCAGTATAAATTGCGGTGCGCTAAGACGAAAGCGAAGAAGGCCCGAAACCCCGCTCGCTCGGCTTCAATGCGGTCTGAAATGCCTTCTATCGACTTGGCGATCTCCCGTCGCAAGGAATGACTTAGCGCCTTGACCAGCTCAATGAAAACGGTCTTCTTATCGGGGAAATAGACATAGAATGTACCTAAAGCTACCCCAGCCCTTTGGGTGATTTCGACAACTCCACCAGCCTGATATCCCTTCTCCCCAAAAATCTCTTCGGCGGCTTCCAGGATTTTCCGCCGGGTTTGCTGCCCGCGGGAGGTTACTGGTTTCCTCACTGTTCGGTTACCTGACGAACTCAACGCAAAACTCCTTTCCCAATCTGATCGTAACTACTCAGGTTGTCAGGCCTGCCCCCAGCCGCAGGCCCAGGGGTTCACGGTTCACCGTTGCTCGCCTTATCTTCATACTTGTGCTGAGCTTGCCGAAGCTTGGTTTATGCTCATCATTTTCTAACCTTGAACCTTGAACCCCGGAACTTCGAACCTGAGTAGTCACATCCATATCTCCTCGTACAATTCCTTTATTCTCCTTTTGTCGATTTTCCCCGTCTCCGATTTTGGCATAGACTCTACAAATACTACTTTTCTCGGCTTCTTGAACGATCCCAATAGCCTGGTGACATGCTCCATGATTTCTTCCTCGCTTATGCTCTCACCCTGCCGCGGAACAATTATCGCTTTGGGAGTCTGTCCCCATTGGGGATGTATGCCCCTTACAACGACGACATCGGCAACTTTTGGGTGGCTGTAGATAGCCCTTTCTATCTCAGCAGGGTAAATGTTCTCTCCCCCGCTAAGTATCATGTCATCTTTTCTTCCCAGAACATAAAAGTACCCTTCCTCATCCACCTTACCAAGATCCCCCGTAAAAATCCAGTCCCCCCTGAATTTCTTGGCCTCCTCTTCAGGCCTGTTCCAATATCCGGCAGCTCCCGTGGGCTCCCTTCTGATCACTATTTCCCCAATCTCTCCTGTCTTCACCGCGTTGCCATTCTCATCAATAATTTTTGCCTCAACCAGTACCGGTGGCTTTCCCATACATTCACTTGCCTTGCCTATTGTGGGGTCATCTCTGCCGGCCGCTGGCCAGTTAAAGCCGGTGGCCCCGGTCTCCGTCAATCCATACCCACTTATGTATATGATGCCCCTGTCAATAAACGCCCTTTTCAATTCTGCCGGCTGAGGTTCACCGCCCCCATTCACCGCTCTCAGGGAGCCCACGTAGTTCTGCCAGTCATCAACCTGAAGCAACATTTTTAGCTGAGTGGCTATTCCAAAGTGGTAGGTTACCTCATATCTCTTGATTATCTCCAGGGCCTCCCTCGGGTTCCATTCCCTTTGAAGTACTATAGTGCCGTTAATCATGAGCATATAAAGCTGGAAGCAGGTGATCCCACCTGAGTGAAACATCGGTGGGGCTCCCAGGTATAGGTCGTCACGAGTAAGCGAGGCCGAAATTCCGTTGGACAGGCAGGCGAAAAATGTGCTTCTATGAGTGAGTTTGACCCCTTTTGGCCGTCCAGTTGTGCCGGCAGTAAACAGGATCATGCATATCTCATCGGGCTGGGTAATAATATTGGGCTCTACCTCCGGCATCTTCTCTACAAACTGGTAATAATCAGTGGCAGCATCCAGTTTGTGGCCACCAATTTCGATAAGAGGGACGGATTTACTCTGAAGAATCCCACTAAACTTCTCGCTGTACAAGGTGTCGCACAGAAGAATCTTAGGCTCCGAGTCGGCAATTAAGAATTCTATTTCCTGGGCGGAAAGTCTGAAATTTGCCGGGGTGTAGATGGCTCCGATCTTCAGGCAGGCAAGGATGGTCTCCAAGGTCTCGATCTTGTTTGGAAGCAAGACAAAAACCCTGTCTCCCCTCTGGACACCTGATTTCAGCAGCGCGTGTGCCAGCTTATTGACCCTGGAATTTACTTGGGAGTAGGAATACTTTCGGTCCCCTTCCTTGCTCGCGTCTATAACAGCAATTTTGTCGGGAAGACCGGACAAAGTGGCATTTCTAGCGATTACGTTGGCTATGTTGTAAACCGCTCCAGATCCTGGATATACCGTTTCCATCGACTTTTCCATGAGGGTGCAGCACCTCCTTCCCATTGCCCCGAGAGTCATAACCCAAGATAAGACCTTCGGACATGGTCACTATGTGCCAAACCTTCAGCACTATCTTCTATAACCACCCTGCCATTTTCAATCACATAGCCCCTATCGATTGCTCTTAGGCACTGGCGAACATTCTGCTCTGCTATTAGAATCGAAACCCCTTCCTTCTCCCGGATCTCCCTCATCCTCCGGAAAAGATCCGACACCAGGGAAGGTTGTAATCCTGAAGACGGCTCATCTAATATAAGGAGCTTTGGGCCTGCCATGAGGGAGCGAGCTATCGCCAGCATTCGCTGTTCGCCCCCGCTCAAGGTCACTGCAAGCTGCCCTAATCTTTCCTTAAGAACGGGGAATATATCAAAAATGAATCTCATCCTCTCGTCTATTTTGTCCCTCGCCCCCGGGATGTAGGCAGCCCCCGATTTCAAGTTCCCCAAGACAGACATAAAAGGGAAGAGTTCCCTCTCCTGGGGAACCACGGCGACCCCCTCGCGAATTATTCGGTGCGTTTCCAGAGGAAGCAAAGATCTGCCACCAAAAGTAATTTCTCCGTTTGCCGGCTTTACCAGTCCTACGATTGCATTTACCAGGGTTGTCTTTCCGGCTCCATTAGGACCAAACAAACCCACCGATTCCTTCCCCACCTGTAGCGACAAATCCCAGAGCACCTGCAACTTTCCATAGTAAATATCTACGCCCTTAACTACGAGCATTACTCCTCCTCCCCGAGATAGGCACTTATCACCCGTGGATCATTAGATACCTCTTCATACAGGCCCTCTGCTATTACTTCTCCTCTATCTAGAACAAGAACCCTATCGGTTAACTCCTTAATAATCCTCATCATGTGCTCAATGACACAGATCGTCATGCCCTGGTCGCGAATCTTTCGCACCAATTCAATCACCTCTCTGGCTTCATCTATGTTCAAGCCCGTCATAATCTCATCCAGGAGGAGAACCTTCGGTTGTGTAGCCAGAGCATGGGCCATCTCCATTTTCTTTATCTCCAATACTGTAAGCCTGGTTATATCTCTTTCGATCCGGGAGAGGCCCAGAAATTGGCATATCTCCTGCGCCTTTCTACGAGCTTCCTTCAGCCCCGCTCCTTGTCCAAAAAGGGATCCAACCATGACATTCTCTAGCACATTGAGATTCTGATTGGGCTGTATAATCTGAAAAGTTCTCCCGATCCCCAGTCTACACCTGATATGGGCAGGCGATTCGGTGACGTCTTTTCCATCAAAAATTATCCTGCCGCTATTTGGGAGGTAAATGCCCGAAATCACATTTACCAGGGTAGTCTTTCCCGCCCCATTGGGCCCGATTAGCCCCAAAATCTCGTTTTCCCGGAGCTCAAGATTTACCCCGCTAAGCGCAACCAACCCCCCAAATCGCCTGGTTAGATTTTCGATCCGCAAGACAGACATCCCCACCTTCCGTCAAAATAGTTGGTCTTCCCAGTGACACTCCACCCCATAGATCTGGAGCCACACTCCTACATCACGAAGAGGCCGTTTTTCTCCTCACCAGTTGTTCTCTGATTGTTCCCACTATTCCTTTTGGCATAAGCAATATGGCCATGACCATGACAAGGCCATAGATAGCGAGATGGCCGCGAGGCATCATCAGCCTCAGATATTCTGCTAGCACTCCCAGTCCCCCTGCTCCTATCACTGAGCCCAGAGTAGAGAATGACCCTCCCAGCAGACACATGGCCAGGGGCAGGATAGTGAAGGTCAGCGAAAAACTCTCCTCTGGGGAAACAAAGGCAAATCGCTGAGCATGAACACCGCCGACAACCCCCTGAATGACGGCCGTTACGACAAAGGCGAATAGCAGGTACTTGAATATATCTATGCCGCTTGATTTGGCCGCGATTTCATTGTTCCTGATGGATGTGAGAGCGAAGTGTATCCTGGTCTTTTGAAATATCTCTGATGTTATGATCGTAGCGACGGCAATCGCCAGGGTAAGCCAATATATCATGGCAGGATCTCCACCAAAGATGACCGATGGAATCAGCTTGCCTATTGCACCTCCGGTCAGATCGGTCAAGTTGCGCACGATCACGATGAATATGAAGGTTAAGGCCAGGGTGACGATGGCGAAGTATAGCCCCCTCAACCGAAGGACAGCAAGTCCTATTACCAGGGCAACGACGCCAGCAGCAAGACCCCCCAAAACTATGCTCAATAGCGGGCTCACCTCCCAGTTCAGGTGTGTGAGCACAGTGGTGTAACTGCCAATCCCGAAAAAAGCGGAGACACCTAAGGATAGCTGCCCCCCTCGGAGCAGTATGTCCCAGCTTAAGGCTAACGCCAGAAGTGACAGGATCGTGGTTGCAACATGTATTGGGTGCACCCCCGCATAAAAGGGGAAGGATATCGCCAGGGAAATTACCACAATATAGACAATGTATCTCCAGTTTCTCATCTCACCCGTCTCTGATATGATCTATAAAAGACTACTAAGATAATCATTCCAAAGAATATGATATCTGCCCATCCTCCCCATCCCCTAAAGGACCTGACAAAGGCCTCGGCGAGCCCCAGTCCTATGCCCCAGACAAGTATCCCGGGCAGGTTACCGAAACCGGCCATAGCAACAATACTAACCGCTCTCAGGCTGAAAGGCCCCCCAACCCCCGGGAAAATCGCGTGGCGGATCAGGAAGAGCGCCCCAATTGGACCCAACACAGCAAGGCAGGCGCTAAAGATCATCATATAAGTGCGCTCTACGTCTATCCCGACTAGTTTAGCTCCACGGGGATTCTGTCCCACGGCCATGGCTGCTAGCCCTGCTCGAGTGCGTGTCAGGAAAAGGAACATGCCGACAAGCACAATAGCGGCCGCCGCCACGTAAACAAACTCGAACGTGCCAAAGGTAATCGGCCCAATGGTGGCCGACGAAGCCGCATAAGGCACCCACACAATTCGAGGTCGCGTGGTCCATATAAGATTGGCCATCTCGGTCAACATCACTGCCAGCCCGAAGGTTAACAAGAATTGATTTAGTGGAGCCCTCACCACGTGTTTAATAGTGAGCCTGTAGGTGACGATGCCAACTACGAACATAGCTGGGAAAGCTGGCAGCATGGCAATTAGCGGGTCTATCCCGGTTAAGGTGACAAGCGAGAAAGCGAAGAATGCCCCGAGCATCATAAACTCGCCATGTGCCAGGTTGAGGATCCCAAGGATTCCATAGATGATCCCCACAGGAAGCGCAATTAAGACATATAAGCTACCCCTCTGGAGGCCAGAGATGAGCACATGAGGCCTCCAGAAGGCTAAAATGGCAGCGACAATTATGAAGGCTATAAGTATCTGATAATCTCGTTGACGCAATTTAGCAAGCAATTACCACCTCCCATTTCTACCAACCCGGGTGTCACACCCGGGTTGGTGGTCGGTCGCTTAAGGCGATTTGCAGGGAGACCCTACTCCTTCGGGTCGGATAAATCCGACCCCCATGCGTGGTCGCTTAAGTCGTCAGCGGTCTTCCCAACGTGGGAATGGGAATATCGGCTCCGCTGTGGCAACCTCAAACGGCCAGATCACTTCTTGTCTCCCACCTTGCCACTGAAGTATCATCTGCCTGGTGAACCCCTGGTGCCGTATCAGTCTGCTGGGAGCGATGGTCAGAGGCCATCCGACTGCTGTGTCCTCAAACCTCACTTCCCGGAGAGCCTCTATTAAAGGACCCCTTTCTAGGGTGCCGGCTCTCTCAATTCCCGCTGCCACGAATTTGACGTTCACGTATCCGAGTGGAGCAAAGTAGGTGGCAGGCTCTTCACCGAACTTTTCTATGAAGGCCCACCAGAAGTGCGCGGCCTCAGGGCTTACCCCTTTTAACTCTGGGGACCACATCCCATACAGCCACACAGCCTCAGACAGCGGTATCTCGCCAAAGCCAACGGGCCACCCCGGCGGGGTCCCTAGAAATACCGGCGGCGCAAATCCAATCTCTTTGGCCTGCACCATCATTCCGAGGGCATCAGGATCAAACCCCACCCAAACAAAGGCGTCTGGATTGAACTCTTTAGCATGCCTCAGCACTGCGCGAAAGTCCCCGCCACCGAACACTGCGCTGGTGAAGGATTCTCCCTCGATAGTGACATCTGCAAACAGAGCTCTGCTTATCGCGAATCCAGCAGCGCCGAAGGCACCCTCTTCGTATGCTACGAACATCCTATCCAGCCTGATCTGGGGGAATTTTTCAACTATCGCGGCCCAACCTTCCACGGTGCCTTCTACCTGCTGGTAGTCCCAGGGATGGAGATGAAAGTACCAATCGTGGTCCGGGAGTGCCGCGATTGCCGCTTCAACCAGGTGGGAGGCGGCGCCTATCCACACTGTCACCCTCCCATGCTTCGCCAAAATGGGTATCTGGGCTAGATGCACGCCACTGGCCATGCCGCCGATGAATATGTCCACCTCATGCACCGTGGCCAGTTTCTCAATAGCTGCGGCGCCCACCGCTGGAGAGAACTCGTCGTCCATTACTATCAGCTCGAGGGGTCGCCCCAGGATCCCTCCAGCCGCATTGATCTCCGCTACCGCCAGTTTCATCCCCTGAGCTGATTGACGGCCAGTTATATCGCCCAATGGGTTAACCGCCCCCAATCTTATTGGCTCCACTGGTGGCTCCTCCAGCACTGGCCGTGGACAGCCAACTGCAACCAGGCTCGAGGCCAGCAACAATGCCACCGCGATTAACAGTATTCCCTTTTTCATTAACTTATCTCCTTTCAAAAGAATTGTGATACCACCTGTTCTCCGATCCCATTCTACACCATCCCACCTCCTCTTCCAAAGATTCTGCCCCAACCCCTTCTTCTAATCTCCTTTCACATGAGCCCACCTCCCCATTTGGATATTAAGAGTGTTTAATGACGAACCCCATGATTATGCTCAAGAACTCATCCGTCTTCTCTAAGAATGCCCCATGCCCTGCTTTGGGTATGATGACGAATTCACAATTCTTTACACTTTCGTGTATCGTCTCCATGAGCCTTACGGGGGTCAAAATGTCCTCCTCGGCTCCTATGAGCAGCGTTGGGACCTCTATGGCCTTTAACTCTTCTGGCGAAATGTAGTAGTTTCTTGTGCTTCGGGATAGCCTTATGAACCCCTCAAACCATTCCTTGGTGAGCAGGGTCTTGAACATTCCCTGCCGTTGGCGAAGCAAGTCCAGGGAGCTCTGGTAAAATGTTCCCGAATATACGAAGGGTATGGCAAGTTGAAAGAACTTCTCCCCGTCATTTAATTCTGCTGCGATTTCCCACGCTTTGCCAATTTCTGCTAGATGACTACTGATAAAGCTGGTCGTATTGGGAAGCATAAGGGACTTTAGCCGGTCTTGATGGGATAGTGCAAATCGTAAAGCTACCTGCCCGCCATACGACAACCCCAGCATGTGGATCTTTGGGATACCCAACTCATCCAGCAAGCTTAACAGGTCGCCTACGTGAATATCCAGATCGTATTGTTCGTTCATTCTGGACGACTGGCCCTGGTCCCTGAAATCGAACAGAATCAACCTGAACTTCCTGGAGACCGGTGGGACAAAACTAGCCCAGCTTAGCGTGCTCATCATGATACCACCTAAGAAGATGATGGGCTCCCCCTCTCCATAGACTTCGTAATAGAGCCTCGCACCGTCACTTGAATTCAAAAACGGCATACTGCTGACCCCCCCAACATATATTCCGCGCCTTTCTAGCTCCTCAATTTCAGCCCTCTGAGCAACGTCCAGAGCCTTGATCACCCAAAATCACCTGTGACTGATATTGATATATGATTCATCTTTCAATTCTACGATAAAAAAACACTCTTGTCAACCCCCTAACCATGCTTATCCAAGTTGGAGGGTTGTCTTAAGTTGGCCGTCTTTAAGCTGCTTTTGTATCAGGATCCGGAAGTAATCATGGGTAAAACATTTCTCGAACTCTTCGGCTTCAACCGTCAATCCCTGATCAAAGGGCAGGTACTGGGAGGCATATATCGCTTTCTTGGCCGATGACAATGCATGCTGCGGGAAGGCAAGTATTCTGCCGAGTATCTCCTCAACCTTCTTTCCCAGTTCCTCATGCTTCACCACATAATGGATCAAGCCCATCTGAAAGGCCGTTTCGGCAGGGTAGAGGTGGCCACTCAGGATCATCTCCACAGCCTTTCCCATGCCCACCACTCGGGGCAGGCGCTGCGTACCGCCGCCTCCAGGGGTGATGCCCAGCTTGACCTCCGGCAAACCGATTCGCGCCTTCTCGCTGGCCACCCGAAAATCACAGGCCAGGGCAAATTCGAACCCGCCCCCAAAACACAACCCGTTGATAGCCGCTACCAGCAGTAGAGGACTGGCCTCCATCCGGTTAAACAGACCTTGAATCTTAATCGAGAACGCCCTGGCTTCTTCGGGAGAGAATCGATGCATCTCAACTCCATCAGCCCCGCCGATGAAATAGGTATCTCCGACGCCGCTATAGACTATGGCCCTGGCTGAGGTATTCTCCACGGCTTCCAACTGCATCCCTAGCTGGTCGATCAGGTCCGAAGTCATGGAATTACGGTCCCCCGGCCGGTCGATCTTTACCCAACAGATGTCACCGGATTCCCCAATGATCAAATGAGGAAAGCGATCTGCCATAGTATAACCCCTTTCTCTAGGTCTGTGGCGTTCGCATCAGACATTAGATGACAAGACCTCCATTTGGGCTGAAGACCTGCCCGGTGAAGAAGTCGGCTTCAGGACTCACCAGGAAGGCGATCAGGCTGGTGACCTCCCGGGATGTACCAAACCTTTTGAGAGGGGTAAGCTTGAGGATGCGTTCTTTAAACCCTTCTTCCATTTTATCCAGCATAGGGGTTTCAATGTAACCCGGCGCAATGGCATTGACCCGGATATTGTAACGAGCCACTTCCTTGGCAAGCGTTCGAGTCAACTGAATAACGGCCCCCTTACTCACGCTATAGTGCAGAGCCCCCGGGGTTGGCGTGAGGCCGGCGACGGAACTGAAATTAATGATGCGTCCGGTCATGTGCTCCTTCATCCAGCGAACGGCCTCCCGGCAGCAGTAGAAGGTTCCATCCAGATTGGTCGATATCACCCGCCTCCATTGCTGATCCGTCATTTCTTCGATGAAGATGGTCGGGTCGAGAATCGCCGCGGCGCTGACCAGAAGGTCCAATCTTTCAATCTGTCCCCTTAGCTGTTGAAAAAGCCTCTCCACCTGGCGGCTTTCTGAAACATCCACCTGGAAAGCCTCTGCTCGTCCCCCCTTCTGCTTGATAGCCGCCGCAACCGCTCGGGCCTCAAGCACATTGATATCGGCAACGAAGACCAGAATGTCAGATTGAGAGAGCCTTTCTGCGATCGCCTTCCCCATTCCGGAAGCACCGCCGGTGATCAGGGCGCTCCTGCATTCCCCGGTTCTCATTCATCCTCCTCCGCGTGAGTCAGAGGTCACGAAACCTATGATAAGCCTTTTCTGATTTTTCGGTCGGGAAGATAAAGATTCGATCCGAAAAGATCTGCTCAGCGATGCCTTTGGCCACCTGATCCGGGGTGTCCATTCGGCCTTGTAACTGATCGATCATACCAGCCAGTTTTTGCGCTCCGATACTGACCTCGTAGAATTCAGTATTCGTCAGTTGAGGACATACCACCTTGGCCTTCACTCCAGAGCCTTGCATATCCCTGATTAATCCCCGGGTAAACCCAACCACTGCATGTTTCGTCGCCAGGTAAGCAGTCACTTTGTCCGAATGCCCAACGAGCCCACCAATGGAGGCAATATTAATGATCATACCACATCTCTGCCTTTTCATGACGGGCAGAACCATCCGAGTCAGAAAGATGACGGCGAACACATTGACCTCAAACAGGTTTCGGATGTCCTTTTCATCGCCTGTCTCAAGGTTCCTGTACATGCCCAATCCGGCGTTATTTACGAGAATATCGATCCTGCCCCAGCGCTCTAGAGTTGCGGTCACTAGACTTTGTCGGTCCCCGGCCTGAGTTATGTCACCTTGAACGCACAAGGTTTCAGTCTGACATCCCTCAGCAACCTCCCGTAGCTTCTTGAGGCGACGGGCACCCAACACCACCCGAGCTCCCTTTTGAGAAAACACCCGCACCAGAGCAGCACCGATCCCCGAACTTGCTCCGGTAACGATGATGACCTTATCTTCCAGTGATTCCGCCATTAACACCTTTCAAGTTCCATATCAACAAGTCTTGTTCTACTTCTTCCCTAGGTAACCAGGCCTCCATCGACACAGATCACCGCGCCGTTGATGAAGTCAGCCTCATCCGAAGCCAGGAACAGGTAAACGTTGGCCACATCTCGCGGCTCCCCCAGTCTGCCCAGCGGTGTCTTTTCTCTGATCGAATCTAGAACCCTGTCCGGAACCCTGCCCATCATGTCCGTAGCAATAAACCCGGGAGCCACGGCATTGACACTGATCCCTTTTGGCCCAAGTTCCCTGGCCCAGACCCTGGTCATCCCAATCACCCCTGCTTTGCTCGCCACATAGTTTGTCTGGCCAAAATTACCGTACAGCGCGACCACAGAGGCGGCGTTGATGATCTTGCCTCTCCCCTGCTCGCACATCACCGGGGCGACTGCCTGAGCACAGTTGAAAACCCCTTTCAGGTTTACATCGATCACGCGGTCAAAATCCGTCTCACTCAGTTTCCATAGCTGGGCGTCCCGTACTACGCCAGCGTTATTCACCAGCACATCGATTCGCCCGAATTCGTCCACCACGGCGTCAACCATCCGCTTGACCTGCTCCTGCTTGGTGACGTCCACTTTGACGAACACGGCTTGGTCACCGCTTCGTTTGATCTCCTCCGCTAGTTCATGTCCCTCGTCTATCGCGTCGCAGATCACCACTTTTGCCCCCTTTTGGGCAAAAAGCAGCGCCGTCTCCTTCCCGATTCCCCGTGCCCCGCCAGTGATCAGCACTACTTTGTCTCTAATCTGCATCGACCCTCCAATCAGGCCCATCGAAAGAGCGCCGCCGACAGCACAAACCCGGCCCCTGAAGTGCAGAACACCAACAGGTCTCCATCCTCGATCTTTTTCTGCTCCAATGCATCATGGAGGGCCATGAATGCGGAAGCAGAGCCCGCATAGCCAAACTTATCTGCTATCCAGTGGGTCTTTGCCATGGGAAGGCCCAGTTCCTTCATGGTCCCCTGGACCGCATCCAGTTCCACCTGGTTCATCAAGACGAGGCTGAGATCTTCCACCTTGCAGCCGGCCTTCTCCACGGTCTCCCGGATCAGCTTCGGCCAGCGGACGATATTGAAGTCGGGTGGGATGCGATGCCCGTTATCATGGAACCTCAGAAGATGCTTCTTCTCCTCAATCATGCGTGCATCCGGTGGCTTGGCAGTCCCAAGATATATGCCATAGGCATCCCAGAAGTTACCTTCCGTATAGGTCTTCGAGGTGAGATAGCCAGGCTCAACGGAGTCGGTGAGAATCACTGCTCCAGCGCCGTCACCGAACAACATTCCCAGCACCTTGGAGGCCGACTCGGAATAATTGGACCAGTCGAGCCACTTGGTCATTCCATATGCTCCGATCACTAAGACGTTCTTGATTTCGGCGTCGAGCATGATGTAGTGCGAGCCGAGCGCCAGGGCGATCGTTTCGTCAGCGCAGGCAGCATTGATGTCGAACGACCCGGCATTCTTTGCCCCGAGCTTGTGCTGGATGATCGCGGAGGTAGGTGGGCTCACATAGTCCGGGGTATCGGTGGCGAGAATTATCAGGTCAATATCTTCCGGCTCCATTCCCGCCCGCACCAGCGCGTCCCGGGCAGCCTTGACCGACATATCAGAGACCGCTTCATCGGGCGCCGATTGGTATCTTACTTTAATCCCCTTATCGCGAAGGTATTCATCAACGTCACATTCCATCATCCGGCCGAGCTCTTCGTTAGTTACTTTCCTTTCAGGAAGGTACATCCCCACACCCCGGATTCTCGCAAATCTATTCACTTTCATACTCCCCATGACAGAAATGATACTTGATTCATTGTTCATATTATAGCATGGAAAGATGACCTTGTCAACACCAC
>QLUI01000150.1 GCA_018725345.1 Bacillota bacterium
ACACTCCCCCCGCTGTCAAACGTTCGCATTGCGGTATGCCTGCGATCCAATAAAAACGGAGAAAACCTGGGGGCACCGTTGCGAAGATTAAACAAAACGCCCAATTGTTACTTATCCCAAGTTTACCATCGCTTACCCGAAATCGAAGCTGAAAACCCTGATTTGAGGGATGTATGGGGACTACATCTTCTCAAATCGAAGCTGTTTTCAGCCCTACAGAATTTATGGGGACTACATTGAAACCTCAGCTTCAAAATACGTAAATCTAGCCCAATTCTGAAGCTAAATGGATTCTATGACAGTCAGTTAGTGGTAAACCAGGGTTATGGTTCTTGAAAGAACTTTCCTCTACCGAGTGTTAAATCTACAGGAAGTTATGGATTAACGGTTCGTGAGCAAATGAAATCCTGAGGTAAGATAGTAATTTTGGGTATAGTTGAAATCAAAGCCATATGTCCACTGTTAAACGACACGAAAGGCAACCAGCAGCAAAGTGCTTTTGCGCGGTAGCATAATAATAATCTATTTCTCTTTCAATCGTCTTACAGGAAATTGGGTCATTATGAATTTTGTGGGAAAATCCCTATGCTCTTCCCTTTTTGCATATCCTGCTTCAGTAATAACCAGCATAGGTATCTCAGCAGGATATCTCCTTCTTTTAACAAACTCGTCTAAATCTTCCATTGCCTCATCAATACTATTCTTCTCACCTTCTATAGGAATGGGGATTCTAAGTTTGAACTCTTGTCCAAATAATCTCAACAGAATGTCAAGCCATAGAATGCTATCAGGTCTATCATGTTTATGAGTGTCCTGGGGAGTCAGGGACAAGAGTGCTTCAGCTTCCCCTATCACTATTTTCCCTTCTCCTTTAAATTTCAAGAGGGCTTTATAAATTTCTTCTTCTCTAACTTCTGGCATCTATCTCTCCTCCCTTAATGCTTTTAAAAAGAAAGGGCGAAGTGACTCTAGCGCCTTCCTAATTTCTTCTATTCCGACATTTGTAGGGAACTCGTCCTCTCCTTTTAGAAACTTAAGCAATTTGAGTCCTGATCCCCCCAAATATTCAAGGCATCTATTCCGCAAATCTTCAATAGCCTTTCCTAATTCTTGGAGACTTTCAGGCGGTTCTAACACCTCCTCACCGAATGATTTCAAGGTAGAAGCATACATATTCCATTCTTCTAGTAGCTTTCTTTTCCTCTCGGCATATTCCTTGTCCATATTCGCCAAGAGTTCGGCTGCATCCAGAAGTGCTTTACCATTTATCAAATTCTTAATTTCAGCCTCCGAAATCCCATAAGTTTGCTGAATTTGTTGAATTTTAGCCCATGCTTCACCAAGATTCTGATATAACCTTTCAAAATCGCCATCATAGTCTAATACGACCTCATAATCACGAAGATTTGCGAATTTGGTAATCGCATCCTCAGCCTTGCTTAAGAAGGTAACGTCTATTATTGACCTTCTCACGAGCTCAGATTTGAGTTTCTTATCAGCTCCACTTTCAAGGACACGTTTAAACGCAGGCTTTGCCGTTACAATTCCTTCAAGTTTTTCTTTAGTATTATCTGTTCCTTCTTTAAGCCAACTTGCAAGTAGAACTTCAGCGATCAAAATTTCGTTGATGTTCTCATTGATGTTTTTTAACTTCTGAAAAAGTCTTAATATCTCGTCAATCCCAAAGGTGTCTCCCAAGATATCGTCGGAGATCCTTTCTGTCTTTACGCCAATCCCTTCTAATCTTACTTTATTCTTGTACTTTATTGGGTCCTCTACAGCCTTCCCTACTTCCTTCACATACTTGGTTACACCTTCTTCAGACCAATCATCTGAAAATCCAGGAATTCTCATCCTTTCTTCAGAAGACAGGCTCTCTGATTTCTTTTTAATCTCACCTAATTGCAATAAAAGCTGGTCCGCAGTCCAAATCTTTCTCTCAACGACCTTAGTTATATCTTCCATATTCATTTGACCCCTTTTGTAGTTCGGAAAAGATTTTCTATGTCTGTTAATTCGTGTTCTAATCGGAAAAGTGACGTGGAAACCTCATCCAAGTATTTTTTTCTTTCTGCAGCCTCTCTTTCCGCTTCTTCTGAGTCAGGTATGCCAACCATTTTTATCTGGTCGTTAATGATCTGCTCTATATCCTGCTCTTTTAAGTCCACGAACTTGACTGCCCTCTTATACTCCCAAAAATTCTTTTTCAAGTTTTTTGCTGATTCATTTAGGTCTTCCATTGCTCTTCTAGCATTGTTGCACAAGTTATCTAAGTCTCTTATGTCACTATCAACATCATTTATACTCTCAACAAGAATTGATACAATAGATTTAACAAGTGGCGAGGCGTCAGTAGACTTCCTAACAACCTCTAACAGTTTCTTGAATCCGGGAAGGGATTTCACCAATTGTTCATAACTTCCAAAAGCTATCCCCCCTAAGCCAAATTTACTTCCGGCTTCCTCCAACTCCTGGCAAGCATTCAATGTAGGAATAAAGTCCTTTTGGATTTTTTGGATAAAACCATCTAAATCTTCTGCCTCAAAGTTTCCCCTTACAGTTCTCCAAATTGCTTCAAGCAATCTACTTACGTCTTCATCCTGGTATAGCTTGAGGAAATTATTGAGAGGGAGGATACGCGCCAATTCTTCTATTTTATCTGTCTCCTCACTATGCCAATAAGCTTTTACTTTTTCAATGATTTCTGTATTAGTTATCCCAGCCCCTCTTGCCTGATACGGTAATAAACGGTCTGGTAACCTTGTATGTCCTCCTTTACCAGGAGGCTCTCTGCCAGAAATTAAGTATCGAAGATCACCTGCACCTCTGCCTTCTCTAGTGCCTTTAAAAAGTTCTCTTAAATCTGCTAAAAGAAGCCTTTCTTCTGGTTTCAAGTGGGAAAATGCCAGTGCAATTCCACTCACCGCTATCATCCTGTACCCTATCTGGGTTCTCCCCCACACGTTATCAGCATCTGGGGGATTTCCCTTGTAAATTGTTTCCGGTTTAGGAAGTTCATCTTTTACAGTATCGCTTAGGGCTTTTTCGTATATTCCGGTTTTCCGCGAGAGGAGAATATCTTCTTTGTCTTCTTTGAAATCCTTCAGAATTTCCTGTAGATTCCCTGGGATAGCGGTGAGTTCTCCTGAAGCGCTCAATAAGAAGTCGGTAAGCAAATGTTGGAGTTTGATAATTTTCAGTTTACCATTTCCTTCCAACCATTTGAAAAGAAGCTTCTTTTCTTCTTTCCTTAAATCTTCTCCATATGGTAGAAGGCATAAAACACCTTTAGTATCTAGCAAAGACGATGAAAGGAATTCATCTGTCTCGGAGTATGCTATAAAATCCCTTGCCGAGGCGAAGAAAAGAACTGTTATGTTACCATCTGTCCACATCCACAAAGGTTTATTTCGACCCTCCCACTTTCTCTTCATGTCATTAGGCACGTAATCTTTGACTATTGGATTCATTGTTGGAAATGGGAATGCTCCTCTAATTTCTTCTATCGAGAGTGGTAATCCCCGCTCAATTTCCCTCCGTTCCCACAATGTTCCAATGGTTCCATGCATTGCCGCATGTTCCTCTTTACTTCTTTCGTATAGACTAAGTATTTCCTTGGATGTCTTTAAGAACTCCGGGCTTCCGTGCTCGTATTCAAGAAAATGGTCTAATACAAGACAAAACAGCTCTGGCAAATCTCTTTCATCAATATATGTAAGCCACTCATCATCAGACAGGGCACGCACTGTCTTTCTGAAATATTCCGATATAAGTATTGCGTTATCCTTATTTATTTTGAATGCTTCTATCAGTCTCTCAGCAAATTCTCCCGTTTGTAATTTCTCGGTGTTAATAATATATCGTCTTCCCCTTTCACAAGTTATAGGGGCTAGTTCAAGTAGGAATGAGATTTTAGAAGGACTTATCTTATCTGTAAGTGCTGCTGGTACTTCTGTTGGTGGTTGACCAATGGAATCAAGCTCCCCTTTTATAATTCGAGAAGCCTTTGCTACATCTCGAATGTATTCACTCTCTAGTTTCTCAAGAACCTCCGCGGTCTTGAAGAATTGCCTTGCCTTTCCCCTTGAAAGCCACCAACAAGCATTGCTTTTCCCTGCATCTTTAATTAGATTTTCTCGCATATATTTTACATCTGCCGCTGGTATTACCTTCCTTTTGACTCGATCTCTATCTGCACCACCAAGTTCATAAATGCCAGCAGGGGCAAATGCTAAGAACTTGAGGTGGGTTCTACTCTCAAGCCATTGCATTAGCGGGCTTCTCTCTCCTGTTTGATCAAGCTTTTGAAGGACAGGATACTGCCCTTCTAATTCATCAACAAGCAATAATACCTTAGTACCGTCAATATTCTTCCCAGAGAATTTTCTCAAAACTGTTTCTAAAACTTTTGGAGTATCTTTTCTTACTTTCTCTCTGGGATCTAAAATCCTGTATATTTCTAAGGCATCTCCATTAGGGAGACCCTCCCTGAGCGACGAAACTTTATCTTCAATCAACTTGTATACATTTCCTGGTGTGCAAGTTACATTGTTTTCGACTACCTCCTTAAATAAATCCTCTGCTAAAAAATATAGAGGAATTATGTTTCTTTCGATAGCATACTTATGAATTTGAAAAAGAAGTTGCGTTTTCCCAACGCCATACGTCCCAATAATTGCATATGCCAAGTCCTCCAACGAGCCTGTCGTATACTTATCCAATAACTGCTGGATTTCTTCATCCTTTTTCTTATGCTCATTGGAAAGAGGTTCCCACTTTTTATCATAATCTGCCACAATCATTTTCTTTTCACCTCTATTTAGCAAGAACCGCAAGCAAAATCTCGCCAAAGGCAGTAATAAAGCAGTTCAGGCTTTGCCTAATTCGCTGCTATCAGAAGAAGGATAGCATCTGCTTTAATGAATGTCAACAGCATCAGCTTCTTGAGAGTGCCCTGGTCCACTAAGTGTCATCATGGAGATTGCACAAAACGCTATTTTGTTCAATCAGCCATAGCCCAACCGTACCGTACCCTGAGATAATCTGCCCACT
>QLUI01000151.1 GCA_018725345.1 Bacillota bacterium
GAGCCATTTTGTTGTTAATCAGTGATAATGTCATGGTAACCTCCATCTCGCCACGCTTACGCAGGCGATACAAATAGAAATGAAAAAATAGGTGTACGGGTTTCGCCACTTTGCTATGATGTTCTAAGAAGAAGGCACACTACAAAGCACGGTGAGGTGAGTCGTAGACTGCTCCTTCAGACAATTGCCGCTGAACCAAACGACCTTGCGGGCCTGAGCCAAAACTCCCTCCAATTCGTTTAGCGACGAAAACAAGATCACAGCACCCATGACTCGTTCGCCTGTGCGGGAGGGCATGCCTACCGCCACAACTTCCGTACCAAGGGCCGCAGCAAATTGGCGCCGAATAACACACAGTTTCGCCTTGCCAAATCCTTGTCAGAAGATCGGCCAGCCACTCGTTGCCCGTATCGCTAAGAAAGGGACGTGCAGGCAGTTCCTTAACAGTTTCAAGCTCGCTTCAATTTTCTCTTTCAAATTCTACATTTGTCATTCCAGCCCTAGGCGCGTGGCTCCAGAGGCGCTCTAGATTATAAAAATCCCGCTCCGCAGGCTGAAAAATGTGCATAACAACCGAACCATAATCCAAAAGAACCCAAAGAGCTTCGGCGTAACCCTCCCGATGCAAAAGTGGATAGCCCGCTTCTTTAGCTCCAGCCATTACCTGATCAGCAATAGCATGTACCTGCGCTTTGTTAGCGCCGGTAGTAATCACAAAGTAGTCCGCAATAGGTGATACCTTGCCTACTTCTAGGACAACCAAGGCGCCTGCTTTCTTGTCTTGTGCCAGGCTTTCAATTAAGTGTGCCAATTTCTGTATTTCTTCTGCCAACAATATTCCTCCTCTTAAATCATTCGGCAAGATAGTTTTTCCCAACGATAACTGTTACATGAACGCCTTTTTCCGGGTTTTCCTCCTTTAACAGATGGGCACCTGGCAGCATTATGGCTACCGCCTTAGCAGCATCCATATTTTCAACCCTGCTGATTACCTGGGAGGTCTCAAAATCAGAAGAATCCGCATTTCCTACTCGCAGCACATTAAACCCTTCAGCCTTCAGCTTGTTAGCCACGGCGGTTGCGATTCCGGGCAGACCGCTGCCGTTGAGAATTTCTACAGTTATCTGCCTATGCGGGATGATTGCTTGTTGATCTGTCAGCCAATTTGCCAAATGGGATACTGCTTCTGTATCGGCCAACCAAAAGCTGCCGTCAGCCTGTACCTGTTCCTCACCGGGAAGCTCTGTCATGCTTACCGCCTCCGCATAAGGAGTGCTTTTATACTTGTCCATCGCAGTCAGTAATTCTCGCCAAGACATATTTGTACGGATTAGCGGGGAGACCTCCAGTAAGTTTCTGACCCTTCCCAAAGTACCGGCATTCAATACTTCAGCAGAGATGGCTGTCAGTACGTTTCGCCGCCGCTCAAGTTGTTGGGCGCCTGTTAACCCTTCAGCATGAATCACCTCAAAGATGTCCCCACCGCTAGTAATTTGCAGCTTTTCCCAAATTAAGTCTGCTTGAAGCAAATCGAGCGCTGTTGGCAGAAAGGTTTCATCTACTTCAAGGTAAGTGTGTATCGGTAGGGCAAAAAATTCTGAGACCGAAGAGATTAGCAATTCCCGGCCACCTAAACCAAATATTTCTGCAACCCGCAAAAAACCATGTTCCTGTACGTCAAGCAAAGTATCAGGCGGCACGACAATAGCCCGAAATCTTTCTTCTGAATGATGGGCCAGCAGAACAAGGGCGGTCACAGTTCCCCTGTTAATGCTGTCAGAAACGGAGTAGAGCAGCATATTTTCCGGCCCGTCGGCGGGTGGAACAGGAAGAGCTTTAGCCCACTCAGACTGATCCTGAATTGCGTTTAACGAACCTAGCAACCTGACGCTGAGCAAAATGGACAAGAGTAAGGCGCAAAGCGCCAATAAGAACAACAGGCGTCCCGTTCTTATCTTATTCCGCTTTGTTTTCACCGTGTAATAACGAGCCT
Source organism: Bacillota bacterium (assembly GCA_018725345.1). GTDB lineage: Bacteria > Bacillota > Dethiobacteria > Dethiobacterales > Dethiobacteraceae > GPS1B09. The sequence continues at coordinate 1,994 of QLUI01000151.1, forward strand.
TCGCCATGGCATCCACCTCTCTTAACGCATTTCAACCAACCAGTTCCAAAAACTGACTGTCAACGGGTGCAAAGACTGATTTTTATGTAAAACGCGAGCAATGCTTTTGGCTGCCGCCTGGTTCAGCCCCAGCTTGAAATCTTTAGCCACCAGGACGCGTAGTTCTTCCACTCCGGAAAATATGCGGCCGGGCTCTATCTTGTCCGCGAGATAGACAATTTGCTCAAGCACCGTCATGCCGGGAAAACCCAAAGTATGATTTCGAATGGCCGCAAGAACTTCGCCGTCGTTTATCCCCCAGGCACGCGCCAGCGCTGCGCCCACAGGTGCGTGCAACAGAATAGGGCAACGCAGAGCAAACGGATCTATTTCAATCCCGTGCTCTCTGGCAAAATCAAGTAATTTCTCGTGAGGCCACTCCCGCGCACAGTCATGCAACAAACCAGCTAGCCTTGCTTTGCTTTCACTGTATCCCAGAGAAAGAGCCAACTTAGCGGCAGTCTCCTCCACCCCTTGGCAATGGCAGAACAATTCGTCTGACAAGTTTTTTCGCAGTTGCTCAAGAATGTAATTATTCGGCATAAGCATCACCAGCAGTATCCTTCGACAAAGAGGCATGATTTTCCTGCCGCAGCAAACCAACAAGAAAAACGCTTCGCGCTTTTTAACATAAGACGCGTTTTTCTTGTTCTTTAGGGGACGGCGCCCCTTCGACGGGTCGCTTGACCCTGACCACCCCGCAAGAATAAGGGGGAATCCCCCAAAACAACCCCCTTGCATAGGATCGTAGCTTCCCTGTAGGATATAATTTCCTATGCAACAAATAGGGCAACGTACGTTGCCTCGTACGTTGCCCTATACTGTCCTAGGTTTTGCTTCGTTTACATGTTTCTTCAGTTATTGCAGGAAAATACAGAAGAATAGCGAATATAAGCAAAAAATGTGGAGCGTCTGCTATGAAAAAGATACGGCTTACGTTAGCTGTACTTCTGTTATGCGCTGCAGCCAGGTACTACCCGCATCATCGTTTTGCCCGCTATCCGGAGCATAACGATAGTTCAGCCGGCTTTACAGTAACGGTAACGCTCCCAAAAACAAGCAAGCCATCCGCTTCCCCGCAGCCAGGCACAGTACCTCCCGGTACAGAAATTACGCTGACTTCAGCCACAGCCAGCCGTCATCTATTACACCACCGATGGCAGCCAGCCGTCTGTCAGCAGCATGCGCTATAACACAAGCGCTAAACCACGGGTGCCGGAAGGCGGCTTTAACATCAGGGCCATTGCCGTCAATAAAAACATGTCGCCTAGCGAAACAGCCGATTTTGCCTACACAGCACCCCCAAAGGAAGACTCTCCCGAACCCACTGAACCCACACCCACTAAACCCACTGAACCCACTGAACCCTGAGCTTAACTAGCACAGCATGAAATGAGTGAGCAAATGTACCGCAAAAAAAGCATCACACTTATCCTTCTCACAATCCTGCTTGCTACGGCCGCCACCGCTGCCGTTCCGCTTTATAACTTCTACCGCGCTTATCGCATAATATCTGAAGCAGAAACAAAAGAAACACCGTTTATCGAGCCACAGGAAACGGTAAAGGAACCAGTCAAGCTACTCCCTAAACGCTACTACACGTTCCTGGTGTATGGCGTGGATGCCGGAGAATGGATTAACGACACTTTCCGCCCCGGCCCAGCCCGCGCCGATACCATCATCCTGCTCCGTGTGGATTTGCAGGACAAGAACGCGTCTATGCTTTCCATCCCAAGGGATACGCTAGTCGTGCTTCCCGGCCGCAAAGGGGATGACAAGATCAACCATGCACACACCTTTGGCGGTCCCGACCTCCTCATTGCCACAGTAGAACAATTCACCGGTATAGAAGTTGACTTCTATATGCAAATCAACTACAAGCTATTTAAAGAAACGGTTGACGCCCTAGGTGGTGTAGAATTCGACGTGGACCGGAGGATTTCCGCTGCCGGCCAGCGTTTAGAGCCAGGCCAGCAGATACTTAACGGTGACCAGGCGTTTGCCCTTGTCAGTTTCCGCAGGGAAGCAATGGGAGACGTAGCCAGAGTTCAGCGGCAACAGCGCTTTGTCGCTGCCGTCGGACGTGATGCCCGCCAAAGTTCAGCCAAAATGCTCATCCCCCTCGTCTATTCCGGCTGGAAGCATGTCAAGTCCAACCTAAACATCTTGGAAGCGGCGGAACTAGTGGTGGAGCTGCGAGACATTAAAGAGGAAAACATCAGTAAAGCAATTGTGCCGGGTTGGTTCTTCAACCGAAGCGGTGTCAGTTACTGGAAGCCAGACCTGCCTCAAACAAATGAAATTGTACAAGAATTATTTATCAAATGCGCCGTAAAACCCCTTGCTAAAGCTTGTGGGATATAAGGCGCGGTTTTAATCTTGACACTTTACGACCACAATGGTATAATGTAACCATGAAAAATAGAGCATACAAATACCGGTTCTACCCAACTGAAGCGCAAAAACACTTCCTCGCTAAAACATTTGGCTGTGTCCGCTACGTCTATAACTGGGGGCTGCGGCTTAAAACCGATGCATACTATAAAGAATCCAAACGTCTGTACTATGACGACCTATCCGCACAGCTAACTGTCCTGAAACGTCAACCAGAAACCGTGTGGCTTAATGGTGTGTCCAGTGTTACGCTCCAGCAATCGTTAAGACATTTAGACCGTGCTTTTCTTAATTTTTTCGCAGGGAAAGCGGCGTATCCACAGTTTCACAAGAAAGGCGGAAAACAGCGGGCAACGTTTGCTTCGAGCGCTTTCAATTGGAAGGACGGGGAGCTAACACTCGCAAAAATGTCTGAACCGCTTAATATCCGCTGGTCACGACCACTTGTTTCTGAGCCTTCCACCGTAACTGTTTCTAAGGATGCGGCAAGGCGGTACTTCGTTTCCTTTCTTGTCGAGGAAGAAATCCCGCAAGCCACAGAAACCGATAGCTGCGTTGGTGTCGATTTAGGGATAAACGATTTCGTAGTCCTCTCTAACGGGC
>QLUI01000152.1 GCA_018725345.1 Bacillota bacterium
TGCATTTTTCAATTTGCACTCTGCACTTTGAAATTCCTATGCCACTCAATACTCGCTACTCGATAGTATAACAGCAGAAGTTTAAGGTTTGGTTAAGGCTGTGTTAAGAGATTGTTAAGGTTTGGTTAGGAAGAGCGGTCATGCCTGGGACTCTTAAAGGAGCTTCGCCCCTTTGCTATCCCTCGAACTTGTAGCCGGTGCCGCGCACCGTCACCAGGTGGACGTGGCAAGAAGGGTCATCCTCAATCTTCGGAGCGAGGTTAAGAGTCGATCCATCGCGAAAAATACAGCGCCCAGAAACTCGATGGTAAGACTGGGTCTGCCCTTGCCTGGGGCAAAGCCGCGCCAGAGGAAATGCCTGAGTTTTGCTACAGGAGATGTTTAGGGTTCGGTAAAGCGGCGGGACTCACATTTGAGATTCCCACCTCATGCTTGTTTGGTCACCAGCAACGATTGCTCAGTCTTTCTATCGAACATGTGGATTTTGGCCGTATTCAGGCTCAACTGGATATTGTCGCCCATCTTGGCCCCAAACGGTGGTGGAGTGAGAACCCTCAAAGTCAAATCCCCCAGCCTCAAGTTAACCAAAACATCCCTGCCGAGTGGCTCCACTACATATATTTCTGCCTTTATACTTGTATCCTCTGTATAGTGTCCTTTATGATTGCCAATAACCATATGTTCCGGCCTTATGCCTAAAAGCACCTTAAAGTCTTTTGCATTATTTAGCGCCATCTCACCAAGTCTTCTGGGTAGCTCTATCTGGAAGTCTTTACCTCTTAAAAAGAACTTATCTGATCTTGTCTCAAAGATGACATCAATGAAGTTCATAGATGGACTGCCTATGAAACCGGCTACAAACAAGTTTCGAGGGTAATTATATAACTCCTCACTTGAGCCAACCTGCATTAGTTTCCCTTGGCTCATAACTGCAACCCGATCCCCCATAGTCATTGCTTCAACTTGATCGTGGGTGACGTAGATTGTTGTTACACCCAGGTCTTTTTGCAATTTCTTTAGTTCCGCCCTCATATAAGCTCTAAGTTTAGCGTCTAGACTAGCAAGGGGCTCATCCATAAGAAAAACTCTTGGCTCTCTTATAATCGCCCTGCCTAAAGCCACTCTTTGAGCTTGCCCTCCACTCAATTGACTGGGCTTGCGACCAAGCAGATTCTCAATTTCAAGGAGCTCTGCGGTGCCTTTAACTCGCCTCTTTATTTCATCTTTTTGGGACCTTCGCACCTTAAGCGGGTAGGCCAAATTATCAAATACGGTCATATGCGGATATAATGCATAGCTTTGGAAGACCATCGCGACATCCCTCTTCCCCGGAGGCAAACCGTTGACGAGCTTATTGCCTATGTATATCTTCCCTTCATCGGGTGTCTCCAGGCCCGCTATACACCGAAGAGCTGTAGTTTTACCACAACCCGACGATCCCAACAAGATTAAAAACTCCTTTTCTCTAACATCCAGGCTAAGGTTGTCAACCGCAATAACCTCCCCAAATTTCTTCGCCAAGTTCTCCAACTTAACCTTCATCACTATCCCCCCTTAAACAACATTTCATCCTCTTAAAACACCCCTCTTCGCGAAGCTCCTTAACAGGTGCTTCTGGACATAAACTGTAAATATTAAGATGGGGAGGGATGATAGAAATCCGGCAGCGGATAATGCGCCCCATAAAACTTCGTATTCCCCAATGAGTGTTGCTATACCCACCGGAATTGTAAAATCGGCGGAAACACGCGCAAATATGAGGGCATAGATGAATTCGTTCCATGTTGTGATTATGCTGAATATGGCTGCAGCAACCAGTCCTGGTGCTATAAGCGGAAAAACTACCGTTCTCAGGGTAAAAATCCTGGAGGCACCGTCTACTTGAGCTGCTTCTTCAAACTCGATGGGGACGTCCCTAAAAAACCCCAATAACAGCCATACACAAAGGGGCAGAACATAAACTTGATACGATAGTATCAGTCTGAGTCTTACATCATCAAGACCAAGTTCCCGAAAGGTTATAAACAAGGGTGTTAAGAACACTATTGGTGGGATTATCCTTACTATAATTGCCCATAGAAGAAAAAGCTTATCAAATTTCGCTCTAAATCGGAACCTGGTGAGGGAATATGCAGCTAAGGCACCAGCAGTTACAGCCAGGATAGTTGAGAATACGGCGATGATAATGGTGTTCACAAAAAAGCGCATAAATCCTTCTTCCACAACTTCACCATAATGTCCCAAAGTTATTGGCGTTGGTATCCATGCAATGTCCCTTGCCACAAACTCCAGCGGAGTCTTAAATGAAGTAATGATCATCCAATATAGCGGGAACAAGGTGAAAAGTAGGACCATCGCTAGAATAAGATATGGCACAAGCTTATCTGCCTTCCTGGTCTTTCCCAGTAAAACCTTATGCATAGCTTTGTCTCCCAAAGGTACTTTTTATGACCCGAGCGCCCAGGATAAGGATTGCAAATAGTGAACCACCCGCCAGGATGACCAGAAGAAGCATTACAATTGATGCGGCAGCACCATAGCCCAGGTTTAGAAATACAAAGCTCTGTCTGTAAATGAACAATGAGATTGTCTCAGTGGTGAATCCGGGCCCGCCTCCAGTGAGCACAAGGACCTTATCGAACAGGTTGGAGGTATCCACTGTTCTCAGCAATATAACAAGTAGAAGGTGATGCTTTAATAGCGGCAAGGTCATATTCTTGAATGTCTGAAGCTTAGTTGATCCATCCAATTTTGCTGCCTCATACACCTCTTCTGGTATAGCTTGTAACCCGGCGAACAAAACCAAAAAAACGAAGGGGGTAAATTGCCAAATGTCAACCAAAACCACAGATTCCATAGCGATTGCTGGATCCCATAACCATCCTATCCGAGTAAATCCAATGCCTTCAAGGATGCGGTTTATGATACCGAACTCGTAGCTATACATTATCCGCCATATCCCGTTCACCACCATCGAGGGAATCATCATCGGTAAAATCAGTATTGGCAGCAGGAGCATCTTACCTCTGAACTTCATAGAATTAAACAGCACTGCCAATCCTAACCCCAACAGGACTTGCGAAAACGTTGCCATTAACATAAATCTCAATGTGTTTATTATTGAGTTGATGAAACGCTCATCCCCCAATAGCCGTGAGAAGTTGGCTAAACCAATAAAATGAAATTGTCCCCCTATGAAGTCGAATCGGTGTAGTGAAGTATAGATAAGATGAACTAATGGATATGCGGTTAGTAATATAAATAGCATTACCGAGGGAAAGACCAATAAGAATTTGAAATGTTTTTCGTGCCATGGCACCGTCGCTTCCTGGCTCTTCTCAACTAGAAAACGGTAATTCTCTTTCATACCTGCGTTGATCTCCTTGAAAAATGTGGAGATTGACAAACGTCAATCTCCACACTTGAGCTGATCTCTCTCAGCAATTGAAGCTTTGCTTAAACCGTACATTTACCGTCCGGCATAGCCCTTAAGCACTTCCTCGATCTCAGCGTGAGCCCTTGTCATGGCATCATAAGGCGTTCTTATACCTACCAATGCTTCGTGCATGTATCCGCCGAGAATATCCTCTACCTCCGACCATATGCCTATCCTTGGTCTTGGTATACCACCTTCCAATGCTTTGAGCTGCCCTGGATACCATCGGAATCTAGCCAGAATATCCGGATCTCGGTATAAACTCTCTAGCGTCGGAGGATTGCCAACATGCAGAGTCGTCAATTTCTGGATTCTGGGGCTCGTTACAAACCGCAGAAATTCAAATGCCGCCTCCTTGTTCCGCGATGTCGTTGGTATGCCAAGGAGCCATATTCCCAACATTGCGGCCGTCTCCACCTTCTCTCCAGGATGTGGTACTACCTCGACTTTACCTGCAACCCTGGATTTTGCTGGATCATCTAGACCCGGCACCCATCCCGGCCACACCTCTAACGCCATTGCTGCATGTCCACCGAGCAGGGTTTCCCTTACGTCAGCGGCTCCGAATATACTAACATCTGCCGGCGCGTATTCCTTGAAGCTGAGGAACAGTTCGAAAGCCTCAAGAAATTCCGTAGAATAAACTGCCGACCTCCCATCTTCAACTACTCGACCTCCATGGGCCCATAGTATTGGCAAGAAACTGACAACTATGCTGTGGCCCTTGGCACCTCTGTAAACCACCCCGAAGACATCCGGCTCCGCTGCATGGATTATCCTGGCAGCTTCTAACGCATCTCTCCAGGTCGCTGGTGGATGCGGTATCCCGTGTTTTTCAAACAGATCTCGCCGATAAGCAAACAGTTGGACGTTGCCAACTACCGGCAATGCATATAATGTGCCATCAGGATATGGCCACCTGCCGACAGCTAAGGTCGTATTGATGAAATCCGGATCTACTGTTAATCCTTTTTTCTCAAACCACCCATCCAGGTTCTCCAGGAAACCTGCGGGCATAAACTTGGCCGCCCAGGGGTCATCCAATACTATGAGATCGAAATCTCCCCTCCCTTCTACTAGCTCCAGGGTTATTTTCTCAAACAGACTTTTCCATGGCAGTCCCACAAATTCTACTTCTACCCCCGGGTTTTCTCTCTCAAAAAATTGGATCGCAAACTCCATAGCCCTCTCGTATACGCCATCTCTACCCGCAAAGACCAACCTGATAGGTTCCGGTTCTACCTTTGCTGCTGGTGCCGGGCAACCTGCTGCTGCGAGCCCCGTTACCCACAACACTACCACCAATATACCCGATATTAACTTTTTACGCATTTTTTATCCTCCTTAATTCTGGTTTATTTGCTTATTTGCGTAGCCTTTACTCAGCGCTCGCTCCACCCCACCGCCGTAGCTCTATATCATTCTCATCACCTCCTTCCTTCTGGATTCTCTTTATCCCCCCGCACCTTTTCGTACGTTTCCCCTATCAAGATAAGTATAGCACCCCAATGTTAAGGTTTTGTTAAGAGATTGTTAAAAGATTTTGCCTGCTGAAGGAGACTGCCCCGTCCTCCCCAAGGGGG
>QLUI01000153.1 GCA_018725345.1 Bacillota bacterium
TTCCTCCAATTCAGACAGCAATTGATTAATGTTTGATAACTCTTCCCTGACTCTCGCCTGAATCAAAAGCAATTCCTTGCCCGTCATAGTCGCATACCCTCCTTCATCGCCTTCTCCACCAAGCCCGGTGCGGCATTTTCCGCCAAAGCAATGCTAAGCGGGAAGGGTACCGCTGCATGTTCAGCCCCAGCCAAAGCTTCCCAATAATCTGCCTTCGGGGGAAAACCAACAACAAGTAAGTCTATGTCGGAATGTTCAGTAAAAATCTTCCCCCAAATCAGCGAACCATAAAGGTAAACATCCGTAACGCCATGGCTGGCTTTCAACAATGAAGCCACCTTTTGCGCACAGACTCTGGCTTTTTCACGCCTTGTTCTTTCTTCCTGCAGCTTTTTATTCTCCCGCTCTTTCCAGGTCTGTTTTATTTCTTGAAGAGTGGATTTCTCCATAGAGCATCAGCCAGACGCAACGCGGAGGCCCCTGGATTTATTCCATGGGGAGGAAGCGCGGCCACGTCAGTTTCCTTTCTATGCTATTATTGTTTTCTCGTACTGCCAGCCATTGGCTCCTTGCAGTAACCGAAAAGGTCTGTCAGTAGAATTTCTTTTAAATGGGCAAGTTCCGTTATAAAGGAAGCGCTGCTTTGCGCCGTGGCGGCTGCGATAAAGATTCGTTCATGCTTAGTCGTGCTCGTTCCTTCTTCGGCGTTAAGCACTTCCTCAAAGAGCTTTTCACCGGGGCGAACACCAGTGTACGTAATAGCAATATCATTATCTGGCTTCAAACCGGAAAGGCGGATCAGATCTCGTGCCAGGTCGGTAATTTTCACCGGTTCGCCCATGTCGAGGACAAGGATTTCGCCCTTTTTACCCATGGCGCCTGCTTGGATAACCAGCTGGACGGCTTCCGAAATAGTCATGAAGTAGCGGGTCATGTCAGGATGAGTGATAGTGACCGGTCCGCCCTCTTCTATTTGCTTTTTAAAGAGCGGAATAACGCTGCCGCGAGAGTTGAGCACGTTGCCGAAACGGACGGCGCAGTAACGTGTTTGGGATTTTTTCGCTAGGCTTTGGATTACCATCTCGGCCACTCTTTTTGTTGCACCCATTACACTGGTAGGAACGACGGCTTTGTCGGTGGAGATAAGGAGGAAGCTTTTTGCATAATGTCGGTCTGCAGCTTCGGCTACATTTTTTGTGCCGAGAATATTGTTATTAATGGCTTCCTCTCGGTTGCTTTCCATCAAAGGTACATGCTTATGAGCAGCAGCATGGAAGACGACAGTCGGTTTATGGCTAGAAAAAATACTATCAATTCTGCCTATATCACGCACATCTGCTACGATAGGGATGATAGTGCAGGAGGGACAGAGTTTCATCAGTTCCATTTCTATGTCGTAAACGTTATTTTCGGTATGGTCTAGGAGCAGGATTTTACTTGGACGAAAGGACGTTACCTGGCGGCAGAGTTCCGAGCCGATGGAGCCGCCGGCGCCGGTGATCAGGACAACTTCGTCTTTGAGGTAGGCGGCGATTTCTTCAAGGTTAATTTTAACCTCTTCGCGGCCGAGGAGATCTTCAATTTGGACAGGACGGATTTTACTGATGGACACATGGCCGTTTAAAACCTCGTGAATGCCCGGGAGGATGCTCACTTTCACAGGAAGCTGGCTGCAGATGCGGGTTATCTTCTTTACTTCTTTTGCAGGCGCAGAGGGAATGGCGATGATGATTTCATCTACGTTGTGTTTGGTGGCGATAGCCGGAATCTGCTCTCGCGTCCCCAGAACTTTAATCCCGTGCAGCGTATTTCGCTGCTTGGCGGGGTCATCATCAATGAACCCGACAGGAAGCTTTTTTTGTTGGGAGAAATGGCGCTGCAGTTCACTCAGGACGATTGTGCCGGAGTCGCCGGCACCGACTATCAGAACTCGTGCGACTGCTTCTTTAGGCCGGCAAGTGTAGGCACGGGCACGCAGGCGGAGGAGAAAACGTACTCCGCCGATAAAGGCCAGGTTGAGAAACCAACTGATAATGTATGTACTGCGAGGCAGAGTCTGCTCCACGATGTGGGTAAAAAGGAAGATAAAAAGGGAACCGGCTGTAACGGCGAGCACGATTGCTAACAGCTCCTCAATACTGGCATACTGCCAGATTCGCTGGTAGAGACCGAAAGCATAAAAACAAGTGAGACATATGGCGATGATAAAGTAGATGAGCTGCCAATAACGAACTTGAAATAGTTCGGGGATCTGAAAATCAAAGCGGAGTAGCAATGCCAGATAGAGTGCTGCCGCCACCAGAAAAGCGTCGATAATGAGTAGGAGAACTTGCCTGTGGTTGATGCGAAAATCCATTCTAATCAAACCTGCCTCTTCATATTCCCTTGATATAATCGTAATATTGGCTAGCCTGGGCATCCCAGCCCAGTCCACTTGCATAGTACGTTTTCGCTTTTTCGGTATCGCCCTTTTTCTCATAAATTAAAGACAGAATCATTGCGGCTAACGCCCGATCTTCGGTACTGTTAAGGGCAGTTTCCAGATATTCTCTGGCTTTGTCGATGTTTCCCCGGAGATAATTCGCTTTGCCAAACGAGAAGGCAAGAATCCGGCTGCCTGGGTAATACTTTAAGAGCCGTTCTTCCACCGACAACGCCTTCTCAATGTACTTTTCAGCTTCTGCACGCTGCCCCTGGCTGATAAGAAAGCTAGCTATGTTCAGGCACACTTTGGCATAGTTATTATAATGGCTTTCCAGCTGCGGCTGGAGGTCAATAGTGCGGGAAAGGGCAGCGAGTCCTTCGTCAAATTCCCTGAAACGAACAAGAAAAGAGCCGAGGTAATGGCTATAAGTCGGATTATAGCGGTCCAGGCTGTAAGCTTTCTCCAGTTGAAGCCTAACTTTATCAAGGTAAGAATAGTTATTTGTCTTTTCAAAGAGTATTTCATAGGCATTTGCTAGGGCAACACGATATTCAGGGTCAAACTTATCGTATCTGACCGCTTGCTCAAGAGCAGATACTGACCGATTAAACTGTCCTGCCTGCAGGAAGCGTACGCCTTGGAGATAGGAGCGGTGACCGAGATTGAGTGCTGCAACAAAGAGCAGGAGCATTGCGGCAAGAGCCACGGGAAGATAGGCAGGGATTTTACTGCTTTTGCTTTTTGCTCTGCTGAAGCCCGAAGCAAGGCTGCGCAGAACACCCATCAAGGCCCAGAGAAAGATACCGATGGCGCCAAGAGAAAGGTTGAAATCGTACAGGCTGTGTAAGACAACTGCCAGCACGCCGAGGCCAATAGCCACGGCATAGATTTTCTTTTCTTCATCCTCGCCACGGTAAAGAGAAAAGGCCGTGTGGATAAAGGCCAGCCAGATACCCAGGAAAATGAGTAAGCCAATGATGCCCGTCTCTACCCAAACCTGAAGGAAGTGATTGTGGACTTCCGTCGATGAGTAGAGGGCGGATTGGTACTGGAAATAGCGCGACTTCCAGCCGTGGCCGCCAAGGCCGAAGACGGGGTAGTCCTTGATGATTTCCCAGGCATCCTGAAAATAGCGGAAACGGGTAACAACGTTGATATCACTGCGGCTGAAGCCGAAGAGGCGGTCATAAAGTGTACGGGGCAGTAATTTGCTCCAGAAGAAGCTCCGCTCTATCTGGACAGTTTGGCAGGCTAATACCAGACCCTTCACCGCAACCATGGTAGAGTTGGCATGAGGGTTATCAATGCGCACACTGATTCTACGGACGTCTTCGGGAGTAGTAAAAGTTATCTCCTGTTTTTCATAACCATCGGTCTTTTTGTCCTGTTTAGAGGCCAGGCTTTTTTGTTTGCCGTCTTCCTGATGCCCAAGCACCTGGATGCGCCAGATATAGGGAAGTTTATCGGGGCCGTCGGCCTTGATTTCAAAGGAGAGTGTATATTCGGTATTGGGAGTAACGCTGAAGCGTTCCTCCAGGATTTTCGGTGTCGGTGTCGGCGGCGTGACTGGTTTCGGTTCTACGGGTTTAGGCTCAGTCGGTTTCGGTTCTGATGGCGCTGGGGCCGCAGGCTTCACTGTGTGAATATTTGTATGCAAGTGCCCCAAGGATGGGGTGATAAGAATACTTATTGTAAAGAGGGCAACCATGACAAGGGCTGCTTCTTTTTTCTTGGGGCGGGAAATAAAAAGGATGTACAGGAGTGAGAAAAACGGAACGATGAGCCAGCCGCCGCGGGAGTAGGTTAAAATGACGGTGAGAATGAGAATAAAGGCGGTGATGATGTAGGCGAGGCGGTGAGAGCGGATGGTGGCTGACTGGAATAAGCCCAAGGTGACGAAGAAGGCGCCTGTGAGATAGGCGGCGAGGCTGTTGGGGTACTGGATGGTGGAAAAAATGCGGCCGGCTACGAAGCCGCCGTGAACTTCCCAGAGCTTGAGCGCCGCGCCTTGGCCGAGGATAGCTACGCCGAGGGCGGAGAAGATAAGGACGTTAAGGAAAATGCGGGCTTGTTTTTTGGTGGTGATAATTTGGGAGGCGAGCCAATAGACGAGGAAGTAGTTGGCGACTTTGAGGAATTCCTGGATGGCACCGCGGATATTAATGGCGATGGGGAGCGTGAGGAAATAGATCAGGGCAAAGGCGAAGACAAACCAATCTAAGGGAGTGACCAGGAACAGGGTGTCTTTGCGCTGGTATTTGACAATCCACCAGAGGATGAAGAGGACCAGGGTAAACATATGGGTGGGCAGTTGCTCTGTGGTGAAGAACATGGCGCGGAGATATGGCGGATAGAACACGAGGAGGCAAAGGCCGACAAAAACAGCCATAGCCAGAGGGGCATGGCTAGACGGCAGTTTTGTCTGTACCGTGATTGCAGTTTTCTTGTTGCGGCTTTTTCTGCCCATATTATCTCCTACTTCGTTGTTGCAGAAGGTGCTGTTTCATGCCAGTAATTGATAAAGAAAACAGCCATGGCACTGACCATGAGGCCGAGGATGGC
>QLUI01000154.1 GCA_018725345.1 Bacillota bacterium
TCCAGTAGTTATTACTGACAAGCGGTTCATAAATGCTACTTTCCATTTTATGCATGCTCAAAACGCGATCCAGTTCAAGCGCATCCTCTATCCGGGCTACGCCGCCAAAGGGGAAGATTTCCACATCTCCCACAGCCAAGCCAATGGCCTTGGCAACCAACATATGGACTAACTCGTGAAGAATAACCAAGCCGAGTGAACTCGTTTCAGCAAAGCTGAAACATCGGGGAATCAGGTGGAGAGTCTACTCCACCTGATTAAAAATTCCCACCTACGCTTCGCTTAGAGGTGGGGGTCTTAACCCAAAAGAAAAACCAAGATAAAATCAGGGCTTCATCTAGAAAACCATAGAATGCCAGAAAAAATAGGAGCAGCACAAACGTCCAATGAAACCGGAATATAATCCCGCCCGCCCTGAATAGTTTCAACGGCTGCCTCCTCTTTTACTCTTTATCGACCAAGTATTTCTCAGGATCCACAGGCTGCTTGTTTTCCCAGAGTTCAAAATGGAGGTGACTTTCGCCTGCCGCGGTCGGTGCCACCTTGGCAATTATCTGACCGCGAACCACACTCTCACCGGCTGCCACAGCAATGTCCATAACACGGCCATAGATGGTTACTTTATTGCCTGGATGTTCCAGATAAACGGTCAAGCCATGATCGGGATGCCCTTTAATCAACGAGACTGTACCCGAAAAAGCCGCGAAGACAGAAGAACCTACCGCTGCTGCGACATCAATCCCATGATGCATTTCCACCTGTCCTGATTCAAGGCTTAAACTAGACCCGTAGGCTCTTTTCACTATACCATTTACAGGCGCCGCCATAGTCTCATCCGAAAGCTGTCCGTTTGCCGGGTCAGGCGTAGGCGGCACAACTGCTGTCCGACGCCAATTGAAATCCCGCACTGATTGGATTACCGGCTTAGCCGTTTGCACCAGTTCTGCCGGGTTTGCCTGGTGCACCGTCAGATAATGGATAGTGGCTGTAATACGGTTTGTTAAAGGCAAATTAAGCAAACTGAATAAGCCCAGACAGATTACCGTCAAAATTGCTGCCACAGTTTTCTGAAATAAGTGCTCCTGCAATGGCTTAAGCATTTTGACAGGTAGGTCTTCCCAAGAAATCTGCCGATATTCCGAATCCGCCTCAGCAAAAAGCTGACCGTACCGCCGCCTTTCCTCCCGACTCTCTGCCCGCTCTCTCAAAAAGGGCTTCGCAGTCTGCCATTTTCTTTTTTTCCTCATTGGTTTCACCCCCGACAGGTTTGTCCTTACCCCATTATATTTGCAGCCGGCGAAGGATATGCTAATAATTCACAGGGGAAATTACCGCTTGCTAATCCAATCTATTGCGCAGAGAAACCAGCAGGTTTTTAACAAAACAAAGAAAAACGCTTAGCGCTTTATTCAAAGATGCGTTTTTCTTGTCCGCTAGGGGCTGCCACCACATCGCGTTGACCTGGCGGTCTCTCTGCACCCCGCAAGAATAAGGGGGGAATCCCCCGGAGCGTCCCCCTTGCATAGGATCGTGGCTTCCCTGAAAGAGATAATTTCCTAAGCAACAAAAAAGCCGGAAGCTTCTTTTCCGGCTGCGGGACGAGCGGGGACGGCTCTTGTCTTGCCTCAGCGCATACGGCTGCGCCGGTGTCACCCAGAAAGCATCTAATTTTAGAACATTAGACGGTGGCGGCGCATACCGATATTCAACACGAGCCCTATTGACAGCATATTCATCAAGAGCGAGCTGCCACCATATGACATAAACGGCAGGGGCAGGCCGGTCACAGGCATTACGCCAACGGTCATGCCGATATTAATCAAAATCTGAAAGAGCAACATGGAGGCTACTCCGATGCAAATCAACATTCCAAATGTATCTTTAGCCACAGCGGCAATACGAATAACACGGAACGTCAGAAAAACATACAACAAAATCAAAACAACTCCACCGGCAAAACCTATTTGTTCTGCAAGCACGGAAAAAATAAAATCAGTATGAGGTTCCAGGGTAAAGCTGAGACTGCTTTGCGTGCCTTCAGCAAACCATCCCCTCCCCCACACACCGCCGGAGCCTACAGCAATGACACTCTGAATCTGCTGGAAGGCGCCGCTGAGCGCGTCGCGCTCCGGGCTGATGAAGCTAATCAGACGCATTCTCTGATAGTCCCTTAATACTTGCCAAAGCAGAGGAAGGCCCACCACCAAGCTGCCAACCACATACAGCAGAAGATGCTTTGCTTTCGCACCTGCCATAAAGAGCATCCCAAACATAATGGCAATAAAAACCAGCGCTGTTCCTAAATTAGGCTGAAGAAAAATCATGCCCATTGGTAAGCTGACGTGTAAAAATGTTGGAATGACGCTGAAAATACTGGCAAAGTTTCCCTCTCGAGCCGCAAGATGTCTTGCAAGCGAAATAATGATGAAAAGTTTGGCAAACTCTGACGGTTGAAGATTAAAAAAACCTAAATCAATCCAGCGCTGCGCACCGCCTCCTTCCCTGCCCAGCAAAAACACGGCGAGCAGAAGCAAAAGATTCAGCCCATACAGGTAGTGTGTCACCCTGTAGAACTGTGTATAGTCAATGTTAATTACAACCAAAAGTGCGATAAAGCTGACAAAAAACCAGGTAGCCTGACGTTTGACGAAAAAGGGGTCGCCAGCCAGGCTGTCCATAGTAGCACTGCTGATAATCAGCAAACTAAGCAGGACAATGGCAAACACGGATAATAGCAACAAAAAATCAAAGTTCCGCACCAGTCGACGGTCAAACAAGCATTTCCCTCCCTAAAGATGAAAAAAAGAATAAGCGCGGGCAACCCCCGGCACTTATATTATAAGCCAAACAGGCAAAGCCGTAAAGCGCGAAGAAAAGTCCTCAACCTGGTCTGCGAATTGCCTTAATCGCCAAATTGGCTTCCAGGACTGCCATACTCTCGGTTTTATGCAAATTTATCACGGTATTTGCCGTATCTATTTCCATATATTTCGAGATAACCTTAATTATTTCTTCCTTAATTTGTTCCATAAACTCCGGCGAAACACTGGCACGATCATGGACAAGCACTAGGCGCAAACGCTCTTTGGCAATATCTTTACTGTCCTGTTTCCCCGCCAGGGCATTTAGCAATGCTCTCAGGTTCATCTTTCACACCTCTCCTAGCCGCTAAGGCCCATAATTTTTTTCAGCCTGCTAAAGATAGAACTGTTCTTGTTGAGCTGTAAGAATGGCACACTTTCTCCCCTCACCCTGCGCACGATGTCCCGATAAGCTTGTCCTGACAAAGAGCCGTTGTCGTTTGCCACTACCGGTTCGCCGCGGTTGGTGGAGATAATAATTTTTTCATCATCCGGAATAACACCGATTAAATCAATTGCCAGGATTTCCAAAATATCTTCTATATCCATCATATCGCCGCGCTTAACCATCTCAGGCCGCAGACGATTGATAATCAACTTGGGGTCACCTAGATCCGCCGCTTCCAGTAAGCCGATAATCCGGTCTGCATCCCGTACGGCAGACACTTCCGGCGTAGTTACAATCAGCGCTCTGTCAGCGCCGGCTATGGCGTTGCGGAAGCCTTGTTCAATCCCGGCGGGGCAATCCACCAAAACGTAATCGTATTCCTCTTTCAATTCCGCACAAAGCTTTTTCATCTGCTCAGGCGTCACTGCATTTTTATCACGAGTCTGTGCCGCCGGCAAAAGAAAAAGTGTGTCATAACGCTTGTCCCGGATTAACGCCTGTTTCGGGCGGCAGCTCCCCTCGACCACATCCACCAAATCATAGACAATCCTATTCTCCAACCCCATGACCACATCTAAATTGCGCAGTCCGATATCTGCGTCGATCAGCACAACTTTCTCGCCCAACATAGCAAGACCTACCCCAAGATTAGCCGTGGTAGTGGTTTTTCCCACACCGCCCTTGCCGGAGGTAATGACGAGCACTGCACCCATATATTTCAGCCCCTTTACTAACTTTCTATGTAACTACTCATTAGGTGCAACTACTTTTAGACCGCCATCTGCGTTGTTGCTCCTGCAGTCCTCACTCCGACGTACGTTCCATTACGCCTCCGCTCCGGTCCTCGTCGCGCCTAGCATCTGACGATTTCTAAGCAGTTGGCGACATTTAACGGCCTGTGCAGTTACCTTTCTATAAAGCAAACTTTGTACTAACCGCGGCAATCATAATCCGGTCTTCGCTAATATAGGCATATTCAGGCTGATTTGGCAGAGCGGATTCATCCGGTGCTCTTGAAATCACACTGGCGATTCGCAACTGAGTTGGGGCAAGACGCAAAGCCACCACAGAAGCGCTGCGATCACCGTTTCTTCCGGCATGAGCAATTCCCCGGAGAGTCCCATACACGAAAATATCGCCTTCAGCCACGATTTCCGCACCTGGATTCACATCCCCCAGCACAATCACATTACCTGGATAGTGAACACTTTGTCCGGAGCGCAGTGTCCGCTTAATAACTATGGAACGACCTTCTTTGCAGTTCTCCATTTTCAGATCATCGGTCTCCCCCCGCCTCCTTGCCTGTGATGCCTCCGATTGTTTTTCGGCGCTGGTTTGCACACCTGTCAAAACCAGCTTGCTGTTTTTTGCAAGGACATCCGCCAACCGTTCCTTCTCAGCTTCTGTTAACTGTCTGCTGCCAACATCAATTCGCACCTTTGACTGTCCGAAAAATACAGCCCGCTGCTTAAGGCGCTCCGCCATGTCAAGCAAAACTTCCTCAAACTCGGCACTTTCCAGGCAATAGATCGTAACTCCCTCTTTTGTCCCCTTAAACTCAACCTTATATCTACTCATACTTTCCTCCACATTTGGCACGCACTCAGAAATGTTTTCGTCAAATACCAGCAAATTCCTGCCTATCCATAAAAAAGACGCTTTGTGTTTTTTGCTTGGGACGCGTTTTTTTTATTCTTGTTCTGCATTTACTGTT
>QLUI01000155.1 GCA_018725345.1 Bacillota bacterium
TTTGTCCGCTGATAATAGCGTTTAATTTCCTGATATAGATGAACAAGAGCTGAGCGAGTCAAAAACTCAGCTCTGTTCCTTGGCATTTCCATTTCCGCAAAAGAGGCGTCAAGATTTTCAATAGCACGTCCCAACAGACTGTCATGAGCATTTTCCCCTCTCAGTCTGCGCTTTTGCACCTGTTTTAGGATACGCAACAAACGGGCAATAAGTTCAGCTTGGGGCATATCGCTAACCATATGTTTAGTCAAATAATGCATTTCCAGTAAACGCTCTGTTTGGGTAGCATAATAACGAAATGTCTCCTGATACTCATCGGCCAGTTTTTCGCCTAGAAGACTAAAACGCTGTTCTTCCTTAAATAATTTTACAAGCTCAAGAGAAAGGTTTATTTCCTGCGTGATGTTTTCCGCTTTCTGCTCAAGATCTTCATAGCGCGCATCTATGCGCAAAATTTCGTCTGCCACAAGATCCATCATTTGTTGCAGTAAAACTTCTAAACTGGCAAGCTTAACTAAAACAGCACTCTGGTGGCTTGGTGCAAACATAAAATTTACGCCCAAAGCAACTACAGCGCCAATTATCGCACTTATAAACTGCTCAAAAGAGTAAAGTGGTAAATTTTCTGTAGGGCTAGCCATAACACCGATGGCAACAATGGTTACAACCACAATATTCTCCTGCCAGTTCAAGCGCAGACAAGCTAAAATTACCACCAATGTAACAAGGCTGTAAGATAGCGGGGTGGCACCTAAGATCGTTGTTAGGAAAGCGCCTAGTATCGTACCAAGCAGAACACATGCCAGACGCTCCGCGCTTTGCAAGAGAGACCGGTAAAATGTCCGTTGAATTGTTACTACAGCCACAATCACAGCCAATGTTACGTCTCCAAACTCAAGGCTTTGGACAACAAAAACTGAAAACCCTACAGCCAAAGAGGTTTTAAGCACTCTTCCTCCCACATGAATTTTTACAGCCATCTCTTCTCCTCCGAGCATGAATGCATGAGAAACTAATGAATTACCCGCTATCAGCGGGTAATTCATTAGGCTGCATACTTCTCAAAATCATCTTTTTCGGCACCACAATCAGGACAACGCCAATCTTTGGGTAGTTTTTCAAACGAAGTTCCGGCTGCAATCTCGTTTTCGGGATCGCCAACTTCAGGATCGTAAATATAGCCACAATACGTGCAAACCCATTTTTCCATAGTATAACCTCCTTCTAAAATATAGACAATCAGCAATCTATTTCGATTCTAACACGTTCCCCCCTGATTAAAATAAATGAATTCTTAATTCGATTATTGCTTACCGATCTAGGAGATGACAAGCCACCGTATGACCGAAATCGACCGTTTGCAGAAGCGGTTCTTCTATCGTACAGCGCACAAAGGCATGGGGACAACGGGTATGGAAATGGCAACCGGCTGGCGAGCAAAGTGGACTTGGCAGATCACCGGAAAAGATTATCGGCTGTCTTGGCACAGAAGGTGCAAGACGAGGGATGGACGATAAAAGCGTTTGGGTATAAGGATGTTTTGCTCTCGAGTAAAGAGATTCTTTGTCAGCCAGCTCTACTATTTTGCCCAGGTACATAACTGCAATTCTATCACTGATATGCTTAACTACGCGCAGGTCATGAGCAATAAAAATGTATGCCAAACCACATTTTTGCTGTAACTCTTTTAAAAGATTAATTATCTGCGCCTGAATGGAGAGATCAAGAGCGGAAACCGGCTCGTCACAAACTATTAACTGAGGATTAAGCGCCAGCGCGCGGGCCAACGCAATCCGCTGGCGCTGCCCACCACTCAACTCATGAGGATAACGGCACATATGGTCGGGACAAAGACCCACAAGTTCTAACAGATGTTCTACCTTTGCTTTTAACTCTTTTTTTTCTCTAATTAGCCGATGAACCAGCAATGGTTCGCCCAGCGCGTTGCCAATGGTCAGCTGCGGATTAAGAGAACCCGCTTGGTCCTGAAAAATAATTTGCATTTTTCTGCGGTAAGGCAGCAGTTGGTGGTGGGAAAGCTGCTCGATATTTTGCCCCTCATAAAGAATTTCTCCTGCGGTGGCAGGTAGCAGGCACAAGATAACTCGGCCGGCACTCGATTTCCCGCAACCTGACTCACCCACTAAGCCTAGTGTCTCACACTTTTTTACAGTGAGGTTTATCCCGTCAACAGCACGAACTACTCCGCTCTGTTCCTTTCCTGCTCCCTTCCCCAGATAATAATATTTTTTCAAGTCGCGCACTTCAAGTAAATTACTCATTTGTTCGTCTCTCGCGCGAAAAGCCAACAGCGCACTTCACTTCCATTTTGGGGGAACAAAGGCGGCTCCTGTTGACGGCAGATTTGCCAACAATGCGGACAGCGTGGGTGGAAACGGCAGCCACTTGGCAAGTTAAGCATATTTGGCACTCCTCCCGGTATCACATTTAGCCGTTCACGTTCCGCTTCCAATAACGGCAGCGAGGCCAGAAGCCCTTGAGTGTAAGGATGGAGCGGCCTGACGAAAAGATTTAAAACAGTGGCGTTTTCCACCACAACTCCTGCGTACATCACAACAACGCGTTGAGCAATTTCAGCCACTAAGCCCAAATCATGCGTAATCAGCATTATTGCCATGTTCATTTCCGACTGAAGCTGTCTAAGCAATTCCAGGATCTGTGCTTGGACAGTAACGTCGAGTGCCGTTGTGGGCTCGTCCGCAATAAGCAGGGACGGCGCGCAAGCGCAGGCCATGGCAAGCATGACCCGTTGACGCATACCGCCGCTAAACTGGTGGGGATAATCTGCCAGCCTTTTTGTCGCGGAGGGGATTTGAACAAGGTTTAATGCTTCAATCGCTCTATGATACGCCGCGTTCCTATCTAGCTTCTGATGGAGCATCAGAACTTCTATGAGTTGCTCACCAATCGTGAAAGCCGGATTTAAGGCAGACAACGGTTCCTGAAAAATCATGGAAATATCATTGCCGCGCACCTTACTCATCTGTTTTTCTGTAAGAGATTGAAGCTCCACCCCGTTGAATTCCATTTTATCGGCGTGTATTTCTCCTGGCGGCGAAGGAATCAGCCGCATAATACTAAGAGCTGTAACGCTTTTTCCGCAACCTGATTCGCCCAAAATACCTAAAATTTCTTTTTTGTGCACAGTCAGGTCTATACCATCTGCCGCCTTCACTGCTCCGTGATGCGTTTTGAATTTAGTTTTCAGTTTTATGATCTCAAGTAGAATATCAGCCAACATAATCACCACTTTACACAGGAAAACGCTTCTTTGGAAAAAATACAAAGAGTTTTTCCTGTTGAACTAGCCTAAAATATTTTTTAGCTTTGGATCCCATGCATCGCGCAGACCTTCACCAAAATAGTTAAAACAGAGCACCGTAATAAAAATAGCTAAACCCGGAAAAAATGCAGCCCAAGGTGTTTCCCCTAAAAGAACTATGTACTGTGAAGCACTTAACATGCTCCCCCAGCTAAACTGAGGAGGTTGCACACCAAAACCTAAAAAGCTTAGCGCCGATTCCAGCAAGACGGCGTGAGCTATCAGCAAAGTAGCATTTACAATAATGAGCGCCCTGACATTAGGCAGCAAATGGACAAAGATAATCCTGCTATGAGAATAACCTAATGCCCGGGCTGCAGTCACAAACTCCTCTTGCTTGAGGCTGAGAAATTGTCCGCGCACAAGACGTGCTGTGCGCATCCAACTTGTCATGCCGATAGTAACAGCAATTCCAAAGAAATCGGGTTTAAAAAATGCCGCTATGATTATTACTAGAAATATGGTTGGTAGCGAAAGTAAAATATCAACAAAGCGCATCATCATAAAGTCCAGTTTCCCGCCATAATATCCGGAAACAGCACCATAGGCGACTCCGACAATGACTGTGATTAACATGGTAAGCAACCCTACCAGCAAAGAGATGCGGGCACCAAAAAGCATCCGACTCCAAATATCACGCCCCAAGTTATCCGTCCCAAAAAAGTGAGCCGCTGCGGGAGGAAGCTTAATCTGATCCTGATCAAGGCGGATATGGGTGGGATTATGAGTTGCAAAGACTGGTGCGAAAATAGCTAGAAAAAAGAATACGACTAATATGCCGCCGGCAAGAGCTGCAAGTTTATTTTTGTGAAAAGCACGCAGGAAGTCGTATAGTAAGCCTGACTTCATTCAGACCACCTACCCTTCGCAATCGACACGCGGATTTAAAAAACTGTATAAAAGGTCGGCAAGCAGATTGCCCAGCAATACCAAAACTGCAGTAATCATCGTAATGCCCATTAAAACCTGATAATCACGGTTTCCTGCGGCGCTAATAAATAGCCGTCCCATGCCAGGCCAGGCAAAAATCTGCTCCGTTACAACGGCACCGGCAAAAAAACTGGGTAGCTCCAGCCCCATCAGAGTAACAAGCGGAGTTAAAGCATTACGCAGTGCATGTTTATAGACTACTTTCCTTTCCGGAATACCATTTGCTCGAGCAGTGCGAATATAGTTTTGACTGATAACATCCAGCATTGAAGAACGCATGTAACGACTCCAGTAGCCAATGTTTGACAGGCTAAGAACAACTGCCGGCATTAACAGATAACGTGTATGCTCCCAAAAGATGACAAAAGGTCTTATCAGCAAGGGATATGCAGCAGGATCAAACCACGGTGTAATCATTCCCCCTGCCGGCAACCAGTCCAACCGGATCGCAAAGAGATAAATCATTAACAAGCCAAACCAAAAAGACGGTAGGGATAACCCTAAGAATGAGCAAGCGGTCGCCAGATTATCCACCAATGAATGTCTGTTGGTTGCAGAATAAATACCGATAGGGATTGCTACGATAATAGAGATAAAAAATGAAACGGTCATTAATTTGAGCGTAGCAGGTAGACGCTCAAGAATTTCTGTCAGTAC
>QLUI01000156.1 GCA_018725345.1 Bacillota bacterium
TTTTTTTTGAGAAGAGGCCGAAGATTAGCATTTGCACTTATTTTATTAGGAGTGTTGTCGGCGGTAAGCTGGAGCTACTCTGTTTGGTTGCGCATTTATGATAATCCCGAGACTCCTAACAATTCGGCTCTTCTTCAAACGAGTAAGCCCAGTCAGGAGAAAAACATTACCAACATCCTGCTTTTGGGTCTCGACCAGTCAGGGAATGAGCCTTCCCGCGCGGACACTATTATGGTGATGAGTGTCAATGAAGATACAGGCCGTATTTCTCTGATTTCAATTCCGCGCGATGCCCGAGTAGAAATACCGGGAAGAGGTCAGGACAAGATAAATCATGTTATGAGCTATAAAGGCGGAATTTCGCTAATGAAAAGCACGGTGGAGAGACTGCTGGGTGTTCCGTTGCAACATTATGTCTTTACCAACTTTAACGGCTTTGTCAGCTTAGTAGATATTCTCGGTGGTGTTGAAGTGGACGTGCCTCGCCGTATGGTTCATTTGTCGGCAAACCATCCCATCAACATTAGGGCAGGCAGGCAGCGTCTCAGCGGTGATCAGGCTCTACAGTATGTTCGTTACCGCAGCAATGCGGAAGGTGATTTTGGCAGAATGCGTCGGCAACAGGAATTTCTCAAGCTGGTCTCTGTAGAACTGCTTCGTCCCAGAACATTGCTGAAACTACCCAGATTGCTGGAAGAAGCAGCCAGTCATATCCGTACCGATATGTCGATCCAGCAGCTGCTGGCCTTTAGCCGCCGAGCCGCCATGCTTAACTTAGAAGAAGTAGTTACAGTTACTCTCCCCGGACAGAACATCAATGTTAACTCTGTGTCTTATGTGAAGCTGGACGAAGCTGTACTGCAAGAGACGGTTCGGCGCTATTTGCTTTGGGAAGAAGAAAGTATCTCGCATACATCCTCGCAGCAGTGAATAAAAGAAAAGCCGCTAGTCTGCTTCTATGTTGAAAATATTTTGAATAAATGTGCAGGAGATGGAAGATGAAAATAGTTCTCTTATTGCTCTTTACCGTTGGTGTTCTGGTCGGTGGTTATATCGCTGTGCAAAACGACGCCGCAGAATGGAGTTGGCGTGATGTGGAAATCAGCGTTGACTTCGAAGAAGTACAGCAGCTGGCCCGGAAAGCTAAGCTTGCGCCGGCAGAAATCCTAGCTCAGCTCCGCTCCTTAGGTGTGACGGCTGTAGCCATTCGGGAAGCAGAAGTAAGACGGTATCTCAATGAGGGTGCTCTTACTGCCGTTACAGGTAGTCAGCTAATCCATGGCTGGCGACTGACCGGGGAGAGCAGCTCCGTGCTGCTGCCGCTCTTGGAAGGCAAGCAAATTCAGCCTAGCACTACCTACCTTTTACTTGAAGATAAGGAATTGGCTCAGAGGCTTGTGCGTAAAGCCGAGCTTAAATTGCAGAAGCCTGTCCGTGCCCACTTCAACCGACAGCCTTTCCTGATTGAGATAGATGAATACTTAGACCGTGTGCTAAACTTACGAATTGGTCTTGACCCGGCCGACGTGGCTCTTTTGCGCCAAGCCGAGCTGCGGCTGGTGCCACGACCGGACAATGCTTTTTTGACTAGCGAAGCTGCAGTAAGGGAGACGCTGAGCGAATTCCTTGCGCTACCGAAAAAATTGCTTTCTGCCATTATGTTTGATGGGCCGGAAGTAACCGGCTACCCGGATCACTTGGCGGCGGCAGCAGACGCCATCCACGAGTCGGGCCAAGCGCTGGGAATTGTTGAGTTTACTAAGCGTCCGGCGGGAATTGCCCAACTCTCAGCCCTTGTGGGCTATCAAACAATATTAATTCACCAGAACCAGCCGGGAAGGCCTGTCCAGTCAATTGTAAACTCTGTCCAGGAACGTCGTGTGCGCCTTGTCTATATTCGCCTACCGCTAGACGAAGCAAATCCGGTAGCCGAATCGCTGGCGTTGGTAGAAAACGTAACGGAGAGCTTGGCGACGAGCGGTTATCGGGGAGCGCCGGCTCGGGCTGTCAGATTGCCTGGACATGAACCGCTGCAGCTCTTGCTGATGCTGCTTGGTCTGGCCGCTACCACAGCACTGCTTGTTTTCGCTATTTTGCGCCGAGAAACATCTCTGCTCTGGTTCATTTTTATTGGCACTTTTGCCGGGTTACTGCTCTTGTTTCCACTTTTTTCTGTTAATGTGGCCTTGCAGTTCAGTTCTGTTCTGGCAGCCCTGCTTTTCAGTATTTTGGCTGTGGTAAGCCAGCAGTTAAACAGGTTGCCCTCCCCAGCTAAAGATAACATGGCCGCGATTAGTTGGTCTTTAGTCACTATGTGTCGCACATTTTTGCTCGTGGCTGCTGGAGGCGCTCTGGTTGCAGCTCTTCCCTCCACCCCATACTTTGCCGGCGGCACTGCACTTTTTCGCGGTGTTAAACTAGTTCATGTGCTGCCTCTAGCGGTGCTTGTCCCGCTGGCAGTCAGTCGGATTTATTACTGCAATGTCCCAAACTGGACGATGATTCGCCTGGTCCGCCTTACTGGCAATTTTCTTTCCCGTCCGCTCCAGCTTGCTTATTTGTTAGCCTTTTTAATCTTCGCTGCAGTCGGGTTTTTCTATGTGGCTCGCACCGGGAATGTTCCCGGAGTCCCTGTTCTTGCCTTAGAATTGCGCTTGCGCGAGCTGTTGGATTATATATTAGTCTTCCGCCCCAGGTTTAAGGAGTTTCTCTTTGCCTATCCGGCTGCATTGCTGGGCCTGATTTTGCTGGCTAAAGGCTCCCGTTCTGCTCTGACTACTGTCTTGATAGTAATCGGCGCCATCGCCCCCGTTTCCATGGCTAATACCTTTATGCATTTCACTACGCCGACCGCCTTTTACAGCGCTCTTTTCCGTTCATTTAATGGTCTCTGGACAGGGGTCGTGGTTGGGTTGATTCTTTATGGAGTCCTTATCCTGCTCACCCCAATCTGGGAAGACAAGGTAAAAATGTCATGAAAAAGATTGTTATCTCTGGTTATTATGGTTTTAATAATGCCGGTGATGAAGCAATTCTGGAAAGCATAGTAACCACATTGCGTTCCCTGGCAGCCGAGCAGGGCGAAACACTGCAATTCACCGTCCTCTCTGCTGAACCTGTCGCCACAGCCGCCCGCCTAGCCGTCAATGCTGTAAGCCGTACTAATTTCTTGGCTGTCGCGCGCGCACTCTTAGGTTCCCATGCGCTGATTAGTGGTGGCGGCGGTCTTTTGCAGGATAGTACTGGCCGGGGACTCTCCATCCTCTATTATCTGGGGCTTGTCTTGCTCGCAAACTTATTTGGTAAAAAAACTATCCTTTATGCTCAGGGAATCGGGCCTATCCGTAAAAAATATAACCGGCTTCTAACTAGACTGATTGTTAACCGCGTTTCGCTAATTTCCGTTCGGGATCAGGGTTCCCTGGATGAGTTGCTCAAGCTTGGAGTCAGACGCATTCCGCTGATTTTAACTGTTGACCCTGCCTTTTTGCTGGCTCCGGCAGACCCAAAAGGAAGAGCTGCCGCCTTTGCCGAGACGCTACCTGCAGATAAGCCGGTGGTCGGGATAGCTGTTCGTTCCTGGCAAGAGGAAGCAGAAACACTGCGCAAAATTGCCGCCGCCGCCGACTGCATCGCTCGGGAACTTGCTGCCGTCACCGTTCTTGTGCCTATGCATTATCCTGAAGATTTGGCTGCAGCCGAAAAGTTAGCCGGCTTGATGAAGTCCCAGACCGTTATTCTGAAGGAGCCACTTGCTCCCAGAGAGCTTTTAGCCGTTTTCAATTTTTTTAGCTTAGTCTTGGCCATGCGTCTCCACGCCTTGATTTTTGCAACTCTTGCCTCCGTACCGCTACTCGGTATTGCCTATGACCGCAAAGTTAGCGCTTTTCTAGAGCGACTTGGTTTGAGCAGCGCCGAAGAGTCGGGATCGTTGGAAGTCGTCCAGTTGACTGCCCAAGCTCTGGAGAGCTGGCAGGGGCGGGAACATTTGCGGTGTCTCCTGCAGGAAAAAAGTTTTGCTTTTCGTCAAGATGGCCTTCATTGGGCCGGCCGTGTGTTGGCATATATTCTCAAGTAAAGGCGGAGCTGCTTATGCAGGAATTTATTCTGGATGTCCCTACCGATGCAGTTACTCTTGCTGAAGCTATGTCTTGGGCGCAAGAGAAGCTTAATCAGAAGGGTACCCATTTTATTGCTTCCGTCAATCCGGAAATTTGTTTGGCTGCTCGTCGGAACAGTGCTCTACTGGCAGCGTTGCTTGCTGCCGACCTGAGGATTCCTGACGGAATCGGAATTGTGCTCGCGTCGCGGCTGTGTGGCGGACAACTAAGGGAAAGGGTTACTGGTATTGATCTGATGGAGGAGTTGGTGGCCTTGGCGGCTGCGGAAGGAAAGAAGATTTTTCTTTTTGGAGCCGCAGATGGGGTGGCGGCCGCCGCCGCTTCCAAATTAAAAGAGCGACATCCTTCACTGATAGTGGCGGGAACGGCTCACGGCTATCTGCCACAGGCGCCAGATGGAGAGGTTGCCTGCAACATTGCAGCTTCCGGCGCCGATTTGGTTTTTGTAGCCCTTGGCAGTCCTCGCCAAGAGCTGTTTGTTGCTAAATATGGGGCGGCCTCCGGCGCTAAAATTCTGATGGTTGTGGGAGGGTCCTTCGATGTGCTTTCCGGTCGCCTGAGGAGGGCACCGCTACTTTATCAGCGGTTAGGGCTGGAATGGTTTTATAGGCTTATTCAGCAGCCTAAACGTATTTTGCGTTTGCCGGTTATGCCGGTTTTCCTGCTTGCGGTAACGCAGCAAAAGCTTTTTTCCGGTGGCAGGAAGCACTGCTAAACAAAGCTCAATTTTCATCCTCCCATTATATCTGTTTTAAGAGGGGTGACATTATCCCTGA
>QLUI01000157.1 GCA_018725345.1 Bacillota bacterium
TTTTGGGTAAGCTGTCTACATACTCAATTTCACGTGGGTACTTATACGGAGCAGTCAATTTTTTTACGAAATCCTGCAGTTCTTTAGTCAATTCCGCAGAACCTCCTTATTGTTTTCTTGTTGTACGTTTTTACTTCTCGAAAGGTAAGCTGAACAATTAAGCGAATAACAAGCATAAGGGGGAATCCCCCCTTATGCTTGCAGGGTGGTCAGGGTCAAACGACCCGTCGAAGGGGCGCCGTCCCCTAGCGGATAAAAAAGACTTCAGGCGCCCATGCTCTTTTTGTTCTTACCCTGCAAATACTCTTCGTAAACATACATCAACTCTTTATCAAATAAAGTCCTCTTTAGGTCAACAGCCGCAGAGCGAACCATGGCAAGTATTTCTCCTGCCACATCGTCCGAGAGTACAATGCCGTATTCATGGAATTTCAAGACAATAGAACAGCTGCCGGAATGCTTGCCGATTATAATCTGACGTTCTAGCCCCACTTCTTCCGGATGAAACGCTTCATAGGTGGCTGGATGCTTAATGACCCCGTCAGCATGAATTCCCGACTCATGAGCAAACATGTTTGTGCCCACAATTGGTGTACACACCGATAAAGTTCGGCCGGAAGCAAGTGCCACATATTCAGAAATTTCACGAAGCTCCACTGCTTTCACCTGCACATCAGTTTCATATAGATACTTTAAGGCCATGACTACCTCGGCCAGCACAGCATTACCGGCCCGTTCGCCAAGACCATTAACAGTCACACCCACTAGAGAAGCACCGGCTTTCACTCCGGCCAACGCATTAGCCGTGCCCATCCCAAAATCGTTATGGGTATGCATTTCAATATCCATCCCCGTGGCACTGATTAGCTGCTTGATTATCTCATAGGTTTTAAACGGCTCTAAAATACCTACGGTGTCACAAAAGCGCAACCGATCTGCTCCGCATTCCTTTGCACGCAAGGCAAACTTAACCAGGAAATCGAAATCGCTCCGCGAAGCGTCTTCGGCGTTGACAGAAACATATTTATTATGTTTTTTGGCAAATTCAACCGCCCTTGCCATGTTGTCAAGTACCCATTCACGAGAAGTTTGCAGTTTATGAATAATATGAATATCGGATGTGGAGATAGAAATAGCCAGTGAATCTGTTCCGCAGTCGAGTGACTCCTTAATATCGTCTACATTTGCGCGATTCCATGCCATAATGCTTGCGTCAAGTCCCAAATCCACAATTGCTTTAATAGCTTCTTTTTCGTCGCCACCCATCACAGGAATCCCAACTTCTAACTGATGAACCCCCAGAGAATCCAGCATTTGGGCAATCCGAACTTTTTCTTTATTTGAAAACACTACACCGGCAGTCTGTTCACCGTCACGTAACGTAGTATCTACAAGGATAACCTCTTTATTTTTCATTCCTTCAAAAAAACGCTTCATAGAAAATACCTCCTCAGCAACTTACTTATGTGGTATTAAAGCAAACATCACTTTTTAACCACCATATTGTTTCTGTGAACAGCTTCCGAGCAAGTACGCTGTAAAATTTCAGCCGCTTTCTCAGTCCGCAGTCCTTTGACTTTTGTGAGTTCCGGTGCACTGTAATTCACCAATCCTCTGGCAAATTCATTGCCAGAGCAATCCTCAATCACGACCAACTCACCCAATTCAAAATCTCCATTTACTTCCAAAATACCACTTGGCAGCAGGCTTTTTCCTTCTGCCAATAGAGCCCTCCTAGCTCCATCGTCAACCACCAATCGGCCGTGGACTGCTTGCCCATATGCTATCCAGCGTTTTCTGCTCACCAAACATTTTTTCTGAGCGCAAAAATACGTCCCTACGTCCTCACCGGCAAGAATCTGCTGCAGTACATTGGGCCTAGCACCGTGAGCAATCACCATAGGTATTCCTGAATTTGTTGCCACCTCGGCAGCTATCAGCTTAGTAATCATCCCGCCGGTAGCCAGAGATTCAGAGCTCTGTCCCGCTAATTTCCGAATATCTGGCGTAATCTGTTCTACCACGCTAATTATCTCTGCACTATCATCCACTTTCGGGTTGGCAGAATACAACCCATCAATATCTGAAAGGAGAACCAATAAATCTGCATCCAGAATACTGGCAACCAAAGCAGAAAGAGTATCATTGTCGCCAAACTCAATTTCCTCTACAGCCACAGTATCATTCTCATTAATCACAGGTATAGCACCATACTGCAGCAAAGACTGCAACGCATTGCGTGAGTTCAAGTATCTCTTTCTATTATTGAAGTCATCCCGGGTCAGCAGCACTTGCGCCACCACCAACCCGTATTCTGTAAACAGCTTTTCATACATCTGAATTAAAAGACCTTGACCAATTGCTGCCACCGCCTGTTTTTCCGGAGTGGTTTGTGGTTTACTTGATAGTCCAAGTCGCCCAATACCTGCGGCTACCGCACCCGAAGAGACCAAAACTACCCTCCGTCCTTGATTGGCAAGATCAGCCAATTCTCTCACCACTTTGTCCATTTGACGCAAATTCAGCTTGCCTGTGGCGTGGGTTAAAGTCCTAGTCCCTACTTTAACTACCACAGTCTTTGCTTTCTTTAACGAACTTCTGCGAGAGTTCATTAGTTACCTAACTCCCTAGCGCGCTCCGTCGCTTTCTTTACAGCTTTTTGCACAGCGCCACGGAAGCCGTCTTTCTCCAATGAATATAATGCAGCAGCCGTAGCGCCTCCCGGTGAAGTTACCATCTCTCGCAGCACCGCCGGGTGCTCTCCGGTCTCCAGTACCATCTTTGCCGCACCAAGTACTGTTTGCGCAGCCATCTCCAAAGCCATGGCTCGCGGCATTCCGCCGAGCACACCGCCATCTGCCAAAGCTTCAATCAGCAGATAAACATAAGCCGGACCACTACCGCTCAAGCCTGTAACAGTATCCAGCAACTTCTCGGGCACAATATGCACCATACCCAGTGTTTCCAGCCAGGAAGCGACTTGGTGCAAGTCTTCATCTGCCACATGCGCCCCTTTGCTAAGCGCCATGGCTCCCTCACCCACCTGGCAGGGAGTATTTGGCATCACACGAATTACCCCAACTTTATTTGTAAGGCATTGCTCAATCTCTTTAGTGCTTATTCCTGCAACCACAGAGACTATAACTTGTCCGTCCATCATTTTTGGAGCGATCTGCCGCAGCAATGGTTTCATATCTTGTGGTTTTACAGCCAAAAAAATAACCTTGGCGGTCATGGCGACATCCTGCGCATCCGAAGCAGCTTTGATCCCAAAGGATTCAGGCACCCCCTCCAGCTTTGCCTTGAGAGTATCGTAAGCCACAATTTTGGCAGGCGCAACCCCTTCAGCCAATAAGCCCTTTAAAAGAGCTCCGCCCATAGTTCCTAGACCAATAAAACCTATCTGACCCATTGTTTCACCTCCCGTAAATATCAAGCCAAGCGATTTACTCTATTTTATTACACCTGCTAGCTATTTTCAAGATATAACACCATTTAACCAACTTGACTCATCGTTGACTCAACATATTCTTTTTCTCATACTTTGTATTAATTCATTTTTCATCGCGGCGAGATGATTTTTCCGCACAAGATTAAATTACTTGAAGGGAAAAGTTGTAACCGCCTAAAATCCATTGTCAATAAAAGCATTGTTCCGCTTGTCATGGCAAAAGCAGCTGTTAACGCCTATCTTGACGGAGGCGGAGCAGCTGGTAACGCTACGGAAATTCAGTCCGTTTGCATTTGTTTTTCTGCTCAGGAGCAAAAAGAAGGCATGGCCGCGAACAACGTTTGACAAACCATAAAACTTACGCTACAATAACTATGAACGCAGGGGAGTGGCTCAATTGGTAGAGTAGCGGTCTCCAAAACCGTTGGTTGCAGGTTCGAGTCCTGTCTCCCCTGCCAATAGAAAATAAAAAAGACGCTTCGCGTTTTTTGTGATATTTGTGATAGATGAAGCGTCTTTTTTATCCGCTAGGGGTTGCAACCCCTACAGCGGACCTGACGATCCCAAACACCCCGCAAGAATTAAGGGGAATCCCCCGGAGCGTCCCCTTGCATAGGGTCATAGCTTCCCAAAACGAGATCATTTCCTATGTAATTAACCAAACACCGCAAATTTTTGCGGTGCTTTTTACTACTGCCACTTTTAATAACCGGAGGTGCCTTTGATGAACAAGGCAATCGTCCTATTATCCGGCGGAATGGATTCGGTTACAGCGTTGGCCTTGGCGACCAAAGAAAATGAGGAAGTATATGCTCTCTCTTTTAACTATGGACAACGGCACAGCAAAGAATTGGCATGTGCCAGTTGGCAGGCAGAGCATTTTGCCGTGAAGGATCATGTGCTGATAGAATTAGATATGCGTTCTATAAGCTGTTCATCGTTACTGGACAAAGCTATTGATATTCCTAAAGAAGAAATTGATTCTATCCCAAATACTGTAGTACCGGGAAGAAACATGATCTTTTTGTCGTTTGCAGCCGCTTACGCAGAGACGAAAAGAGCTGAGAAAATCTATCTGGGAGTAAGCCAAGTGGACTTTTCTGGCTATGTTGATTGTCGCGAACCATTTGTAAGGGCAATGGAGAAAGCTATAAATGAAGGTATTACATGGTGTGCTGAAGGCCAAGGCATGATAAAGGTGATAGCCCCTTTCATACACATGTCCAAGGTTGATGAGATAAAGCTGGGTATTATGCTTGGAGTTGACTATTCTAAAACATGGACATGCTACACAGAAAGTGAACATGCTTGCGGTGAATGCCCCAGTTGTCGGCTGAGACTTAAAGCCTTCAATGAAGTCGGGATAATTGATCCTATTATTTACAAGAAAAACGCTTCGCGCTTTTTAACATAAGACGCGTTTTTCTTGTTCTTTAGGGG
>QLUI01000158.1 GCA_018725345.1 Bacillota bacterium
CTAGACACTAAATAATATTCATTCCCTGTAAGATGTGAAGCGACATCTAAACACCGAAGTATTCCTGTATCTTTTTTTGCAATTGCTCTTTAGAAACAAAGCCTACCTGATTGCCTGTCGGTTGGCCGCCTCTAAAAAACATCAATGTTGGAATGCTCATAATTTTGTAGTTGCCTGCGGTAGTCCGATTTTTATCTACATTCACCCTGACAACCTTCACCTTTCCCTCTAACTCCCGAGCCACATCATCGAGCACCGGAGCCATCATGCGACACGGGCCGCACCAGGCTGCCCAAAAATCGACTACTATAGGTATGGTTGATTTTAATACCTCGTCTGCAAAATTATCATCGCCGATTTCCATAACATAATCACTCATTTTTTTGTCTCCCTTTACTTAATTTTCATCAAAATCTCTGGCGGCGACTACAGCCGCAATTGCGCCATCTGAGACGGCAGTGACAACCTGCCGCAGTTTTTTTGCCCGAATGTCGCCCGCCGCAAAAACTCCGCTCACAGAAGTTCTCATCTCATCGTTAGTAATAATATATCCATCTTCATTCTGTTCAAGCTGACCAGCCAAAAATTCGGTGTTTGGAAAAAGTCCCACGTACATAAAAATCCCATCTACCTGCAAGTCCCATTTTTTATTCTGCGTTTGATTATACAGAGTTACGCTCTCCACCCGTTCTGCTCCGTTGATTTTTTGCACTTCTGTGTTTAGGATAAGTTCAATTTTGGGATTCGTCTGTACCCTTTCTTGTAAGAGGTCAATTGCGCGCAACTCCTGTCGACGATGTACCAAATAAACTTTACTTGCAAACTTGGTTAGTACCAAAGCTTCTTCTAAAGCTGAGTCGCCGCCGCCCACCACCATCACATCTCGGTCGGTGAAAAAAGCGCCGTCACAAGTAACGCAATAGGAAACGCCTCTGCCCTTCAATTCCTTCTCCCCCGGCACACCGAGCGGCCGTGAACGTGTTCCTGTAGCCAACAGGAGCGTCCGTCCGCGGAAAACTCCCTCGGAAGTTTTCACTTCTTTAATCTCACTGTGCAGAGAAACTGCTTCCACTGTAGCTAAGACCATTTCTGCACCAAAGTTGCGAGCCTGTTCCTCCAGGAGTTGTCCAAACTCGAAGCCACTAATTCCGCCTGGGAAACCCGGATAGTTTTCCATCCTATCTGTAGTAGCTATCTGTCCGCCGGAGAGCATTTGCTCGATTACTAACACTGAAAGACGAGAACGCGAAGCATAAATGGCTGCTGTCAACCCTGCGGGGCCGCCGCCCAGCACCAGCATATCATATATTCTATCCTGCCGCGCCAATCACTTCGCCTCCTGCTACTTTATGGTGCATCTTTATTTTAACAGATGCTCCCTCAGCACGCAACGAGACTTTCTCCTTACTGCCAATTATTGCAGCTTTAGTGATAAATCCAACGCGCGGCAACTATGAGTAAGATAACCAAGCGAAATTAAATCAACTCCTGTTTCCGCCACTTCACGCAGTCTTTCAGCGGCAATGCCACCTGATGCTTCTAACAATGTGCGCCTATCCACAAACAATACTGCTTCCCGCATTACGGTTACTGTCATGTTGTCCAGCATGATTATTTCTACCCCGCACGCCAGCGCTTCCCGAACATCGGCTAAGCTGGCTACCTCAACCTCAATTTTTAACGCAAAGCCAGCTCGCGCTCTGATTCTGGCCACAGCTTCACTAATAGAACCGGCACCCTTGATATGGTTATCTTTAATCATCACCATGTCTGCCAAGTTAAAGCGGTGATTCTCGCCGCCGCCTATACGTACAGCATACTTTTCCAGCACCCGCCATCCCGGCGTAGTTTTACGTGTATCCACAATTTTGGCGGCAGTCCCGGCCACTGCTTGTACTGCCGCCCCGGTCATTGTGGCGATCCCCGACATTCGTTGCATAAAATTCAAGGCTGTACGTTCGCCCTTCAGGATAGAGGCGATTCGACCGCTCACTATTGCCAAACGCTGCCCAGCCGCAACATGGTCGCCATCAGCGCAAAAAAAATTGCACTCCACAGCTTGGTCTACTTGAGCAAACACTTCCAGAAACAGAGGCAAGCCGGCCACAATACCTGCTTCTTTTGCAAACAGTTCCGCAATGGCTATTTCCCCAGAAAAAATGCTCTCTGTAGTTCTGTCACCGTAAAACAGGTCTTCTGACAAAGCGTCGCCAACTAGTCGCCTATACTGCAATGGGTGCACGAAGCTCGTCCTCCTTAGCAGCTACCAAGTTTCTTCTGTAAGCCTGATCTGGACTTGGGTAGTCGCTACGATAATGTCCTCCCCGGCTTTCTCTGCGCCAGAGTGCCCCGGAGACGATCAGTTTAGCCACAGTCAGCAGATTAACTGTTTCCCAAAGCCTTTGGTGCGTTCCGCCGGCAGGTAATTGCTCAGCTAAACCTTCCAGTTCGGCCTGCAGACTGGTAAGCGCTTGTCCGTCCCTAATTAAACCCGCATCTTCAAACATCCGCTTGCGAATCTGCAGCCTAATTTTCTCTGCCTCTGCCAAACGACCAATACCGATATACTTTTCCCTTATTGTTGACAGACCGACTGAAAAAGGTTTCCCATTTTTTTCTATAACTCTCACAGCCCGATCAGCAAAGACAAGTCCTTCCAAGAGAGAGTTGCTTGCCAAGCGGTTTGCTCCGTGAACACCGCTACATGCCACTTCCCCGCATGCAAACAAGCCTGGCAAACTTGTTTCACCATTTAGGCCTGTTGCAATTCCGCCCATGGCATAATGTGCAGCCGGAGAGATGGGCAGCCAGTCTTTAGCCAAATCCAGCCCCTGTTGTCTAGCTTTTTCATAAATGGTAGGAAATCGCTTTTGCAAAAAAGCTCGACCCTGATGGGTAATGTCCAGCCAGACAGGAAAACCGCTCTGTTTTTTCATCTGGGCCAAAATAGCGCGCGCCACCACATCACGTGGACCCAGTTCGGCCAATGGGTGATAACTATCCATAAAGCGTTTCCCCTGTTTGTTACGCAAGACAGCTCCCTCACCGCGCACCGCCTCGGAGATCAAGAAGGTTTCCCGCTCACTTTGCCCCTGGAAAACAGTAGGGTGAAACTGCACAAACTCCAAATCTGCCATCCTAGCACCGGCACGGTAAGCCATGGCCAACCCATCTCCGGTCGCTACAGCTGGATTTGTAGTTCTGGAAAACACCTGCCCTAACCCGCCTGTAGCCAAAATCACAGCATCAGCATAAAGTGTTTCACCATTTAGTGTGCGTGCGCCGCAAACGGCTCCGTCCTGTACAAGTAAATCACTGACAAAAATGTGCTCCCGCACAGTCAAACCAGGGCAGGATAAAAGCTGCTCCTGCAATGTTTGCTGGATCAGACGCCCGGTGGCGTCTCCGCCGCAATGGAGTACCCTGCTTTTATGATGCGCCCCTTCCCTGGTCAGAGCCAGTTGCTCACCGTCACAATCAAAAGGGGCTCCTAGTTCAAGCAGTTCTTGAATACAGCGAGGCCCTTCCTCCACTAAAATTGCCACAGCCTCCGGATTGCATGCTCCGGCACCTGCAACCAATGTATCTGCCAGATGCTCCTCCGGGCTGTCATCTTCTCCGATGGCAGCCGCAATCCCGCCTTGGGCCAGCCAAGTATTTGTGTCAGAAAGCTGCCCCTTGGTCACAAGGCAAACCCGAGCAAATTTTGCTGCTTTCAGTGCCGCAAAAAGACCGGCAATACCGCTACCAATCACCAACACATCGAATTCAGATCGCCTACTATCAATCCTTTTGCCCATCACGTAACCCTCAGCTTACTGCCAACATCCGCTCAAGAGCAAGGCGTGCCCTTTCGCGTACGCTGGCGGAAACTGTAATGACAGGCTGCATTTTCTCCAGCGCCGTCACCACTTTTTCCAGATTAGTATATTTCATATTAGGACAAACCAGCCCCTGATGGAGCAAATAAAATTCTTTTTCTGGATTCTCTTTTTGAAGACGATGAATAAGTCCCATTTCTGTGCCAATAATCAGCTTATTCTCCCGGGAATTGCGGGCAAAATCCAAAATTCCGCCGGTGGAAAAAGCATAATCTGCCGCCTTCACCACTTGCGGACGACATTCTGGATGGACTACCACCACAGCATCAGGATGTTTTTCCCGCGCCTGCGCTACATCAGAGGCGCGCACACGATGGTGTGGTAGGCAATAGCCTTCCCAGAGAATAACCAGTTTTTCTGTTCTGTCAGCCACAAAACTGCCTAAATTCATGTCAGGAACAAACAGAACTTCAGATGCAGCTAAGGAATTTACCACAGCCACCGCGTTGGACGATGTAACACAAATATCGCTTTCCGCCTTTACCGCAGCCGAAGTGTTAACATACGCAACAACAGTTGCTCCCGGATGTTCTTTCTTTTTGTCGCGCAACGCTTCCGCTGTAATCATCTCTGCCATGGGGCAGCCGGCCAAAATATCCGGTAATATGACAGTCTTCTCCGGAGCCAGGATGGCTGCTCCTTCCGCCATAAAATGGACGCCGCAGAAAACAATCACATCGGCATCTGTGTTAGCAGCTATCCGGCTCAGACCAAATGAGTCACCCACATAATCGGCCGCATCCTGTACTTCTCCAATTTGATAGTTATGCGCTAAGATTATGGCGTTTCTCTGTACCTTTAGTTCTCGGAGCCTCTCCAGCAGTTGCCTCTTTTGCTCCTGCATAAAAAACATCCTCTCCCATATTTACCCTTTATTATGACATGGAGCACCTGTCTTGTCAACTGTCAATACATTGTAAAACGCCTGAGTTTAGCCAACGTACCACCGCCTGCGACTGCGACCCCACCGAAAAGATGCCCTTCAC
>QLUI01000159.1 GCA_018725345.1 Bacillota bacterium
TGACCTCGACGCCTTTAACTCAGATTATGATAAGGCTTTGCGGGAGGTGTATCTACATGGTAGACAACAATCGCCTACGGGATAAGTTGCAGTCCATACAGACTA
This sequence comes from Bacillota bacterium, assembly GCA_018725345.1. Classification (GTDB taxonomy): domain Bacteria; phylum Bacillota; class Dethiobacteria; order Dethiobacterales; family Dethiobacteraceae; genus GPS1B09. Next base: position 106 of record QLUI01000159.1, read on the forward strand.
ACCTTGCGGAGCTTAAGAAGGTCGAGCAACTAAGCCTTGAGGAGTTCGTGAATAGCGTCATCCAGTTTCATGCTACCACGCGTATGTTGCAAATTTCCATAGAGGCGATTTTAGATATAGCGCAACACGTCGTGGCGCGAAAGCATCTAGGGACGCCGAAAACTTATAGGGAGGCCATTGAGTTGCTGGCCAAAGCTGGCATATTGTCGGCAGACCAGCTCCCGACGCTCCTTAATATGGTCCGATTCCGCAATAGAGTCGTCCACCAGTATGATGATGTCTCACGAGCTGAGGTTTATAGGATAGCCACTGAGCGACTAACCGACTTTGAACATTTCATCGCTGCAATTGTCAGGTATAACTGGGGTGCTTAGTGGATGGGTGAAGGAGAGCCTTGACAAGAGGCTTGACGACTGTGGCCTCGAATTGCATCCCACCATACTTTTTTTCATTCTTAATTACCGAAAGTGCCGTAAAGCCCCTTGCTTCAGCTATGGGGATATAAGGCACAACCTATTGGAAAACTCGATGTTTTTCAATAGGTTTAAATCTTTTGATTGTATCATATAGAAATATGTAGTATAATACATATATGAACACTAAATTCAAGTCGAACAACAACGTTGTGTACTCTTGCAAGTACCATGTGGTCTGGTGTCCTAAGTATCGCAGGAAGGTTTTGGTCGATGATGTAGAACGGCGATTAAAGGAGTTGGTTGCAAGTATCTGCGCCGAACGTCAAACAGAAATCATCGAAATGGAAATCATGTCTGACCACGTTCATTTGCTTGTCGAAGTAGATCCGCAATATGGAATCCACAAACTCATTAAAGAAATTAAAGGTCATACTTCGCGGATACTTCGTAAAGAATTCAAACACCTGACAACAAAACTGCCCACGCTTTGGACAAACAGCTACTTCGTTGCTACCGTAGGCGGTGCGCCACTTTCGGTGATCAAGCAATATATTGAAAGTCAGAAAACTTCGCAAAGGGGGTGAGATAGTGCAAATCACCGTCAAAATCAAGTTAGAGCCAACCAGAGAACAGATTAGCCTTATTCAAGCGACAACTAAAGAATATATCCGATTAGTAAATCATATTGCAGCTGACTTCGTTAAAGCCGATGCAAGTCTAACATACACTAGCAAAGCAGTTGCTGCAGAACTTTCTAGTGCAGTAAAAAATCAAGCAATTCGGGACGCTAAAAGTGTTTTCAAAAAGTATAAAAATAATATTCGCGCCAATGCCGAATTAAAGCCCGAAGACCAAAAAGAAGTCCGAGTGCCAATTCTTAAAAAACCTGTTTCTATCTGGAATAACCAGAACTGGACTTTGGCAGAGGGCATCCTTCGTTTTCCTGTTCTCATTGATGGGATGAGCCATCGTGTTAGTGTGCCAGTCCTACTAACCGACTACCAACACGAGCTGCTGAAGGGGAAGCTTGGTGCGCTACGGATCACGCAGAAGTCTGGCAAATGGATTGCCCAGATTGCTGTGGGGGTGTCGGAAAAAGAATCGTCCGGCGAAGGCTTCATAGGTGTTGATCTGGGACTTAAGTGTCCAGCCGTGGCTGTAACTGACACTGGCAAGACGCGGTTCTTCGGCAATGGCCGCCTGAACAAGGTCGTGAAACGCAGGTTCCGGAGTGCACGTCGGCAACTCGGTAAACTCAAGAAGGTATCAGTAATCCGTAAACGTCATGACAAGGAACAACGCTGGATGAAAGACCAAGATCACAAGATCAGCCGTCAAATCGTCAATTTTGCGAAAGAAAATAATGTTGCGGTAATTCGTCTGGAACAACTTTCTGGCATTCGCCAGACGGCACGAACAAGCCGTAAAAACGCAAAGAATCTACACTCATGGTCGTTCTATCGCTTGGCACTCTATGTCAGGTACAAAGCCCAGCTCATGGGTATACGGGTAGAGTATGTGGATCCACGACATACAAGCCAGACCTGCCCACGATGTAAGGAACTACATAAGGCCAAGGATAGGGACTATCGGTGTTCGTGCGGATATAGGATGCACCGAGATAGACTGGGCGCAATAAATATACTTTCCGCGCCTGTGATAGGCGGTAATAGCCTGTCAGCCTAAGATGCTACATGCACTGTCTTAGGATGGGCTGATGGCACAGCCCTTAACTTGGGGTCATACTCCGATACCAGAAATGGATTTCGGTTTAATCACCCAAGAATCCCCTGCCTTTAGGCATGGGGAGTGTCAATAAAATATTCTTCTAACTGATCCTCGCTTAATGACCATGGAATATTTCCGATGTAGATAGTTTTTGACACGTCCAGCTCACTTCATTTTATGATTTTTGTTTTTAGTATCCGAAGAAAGAGGTGTTTTATACTGGGGCTTTGCGACAGAGTATAGCCCGTTTTTTAAGATATACTGCGTCACCGCTTCCGGCGTCAAATATTTAATTGATTTCCCTTCAGAAACACGGTTTCGAATAAAAGTGGACGAAATCGCCATAGCAGGTATTTCCACAATATAGATGTTATACAAGGCTTCAGGACAGACTGCACCTATTGTTTCTTCGAGCTTACTAAGACTATACCCTGGCCTGGTAGCAGCAATGAATGAGCAAATGGATAGCAACTCATGGTAGTCTTTCCAGGTAAGAATTTCAAGAATCGCATCCGCTCCTGTGATAAAAAACAGATTTGCCTTCCCCTCATAAAACTGGTGAAAGAAACGGATTGTCTCAATAGTATATGTCCGTTCTGCCCGCGTCCTTTCAATTTCCACTCGCGAAACATTAAAATACGGGTTTGTGATTGTAGCTAAGACAGTCATTAAGTAGCGATGCTCCGGAGTGCTTACATCTCGGGCTACTTTATGCGGAGGATGCCCACTTGGAACAAAAATCACTTTATCTAGAGCAAATTTTATCCGCACTTCTTCTGCCGTCACCAAATGACCTAAGTGAATTGGATCAAACGTTCCGCCCATCAAGCCAATTGACTGCTTATCCTCAACATTTGGCAATGGCAACTTCATTATTTCACCCCGTTTGCTAGTCCTCTGCCCGACAGAAGGTAAACTCTAAATTGCGGATTCTAACCGTATCACCATTTTTCACTCCGGCGTCCAGCAAGAAAGCCTCATGTCCCCGTAAACGAAAAATACGCTGGAATCGCTTGACGCCATCTTCATTATTAAAGTCAGTCATTGCCACCAGCTTTTCGAGTTTTGGGCCATGCAAAACAAATGTTTCATTCTCGCGGGTAATTGTGATGATTTCCGCATCCTCAGGTGAGGGTGTAAGCACAGGCGGTTCATCTTCCAGCAATATGGTCTCTGGCAATTCAAACAACAACTTAGCGACGCGGCGAAGCAACTCTCGCACCCCTTTACCTGTCACCGCCGAGATTGGCACTACATTCTCAGCGCCCAATTCCTGCTGCAATAGCGCCAACCCTTCCGCAGCCTGGGGCAAATCCATTTTATTAGCCGCCACGACCTGAACAAGGTTTGCCAGCTTCTGATCATAAAAACGCAGTTCATCATTGATTTGCCGGTAATCAGCTAACGGATCCCTACCATCTACGCCGGCCGCATCAACAAGATGAATGAGCAGACGCGTTCGCTCTACGTGACGCAAAAATTCATGGCCTAGCCCTACCCCTTCATGGGCACCGCTGATTAAGCCAGGGATATCTGCAATTACAAACGGCTCAATTCCGGCCATATCCACCACGCCTAGATTGGGTGATAGTGTGGTAAAAGGATAGTCGGCAATTTTTGGACGAGCAGCGGTAACACTGCTCAGAAATGTTGACTTACCTGCATTAGGAAAGCCTACCAAGCCTACATCGGCAATCACTTTCAGCTCAAGTAAAACCCAAATTTCAGCTCCCGGCTCCCCTTTTTCAGCGTACTTAGGCGCCTTATCTGCCGGACTTGAAAAGCGGGCGTTTCCTCGCCCACCGCGGCCGCCTTTTGCGGCAATAAAGGTCTGCCCTTCCTCTGTTAAATCAGCCAGCAAGATGCCTGATTCAAAATCCCTGACCTGTGTGCCGAGGGGAAGCTTGACCACCATGTCTTTGGCGCTCCGCCCGTATTTATTACTACCCAAGCCGTGTTCACCGCGATCTGCCCGCAAGTGCTGTTGATAGCGAAAGTCCAGCAGCGTTCGTAGATTGGAGTCGGCCTGCAAAATTACATTCCCGCCGCGCCCACCGTCTCCACCATCCGGACCGCCTAGAGGCACATATTTCTCGCGGCGGAAGGCAACCATGCCGTTGCCCCCGTCTCCGCCTTTAATATAAATTTTTGCACGATCCACAAACATAAAACCACTCCTGCTTCAAGGTCAGTCCTATTGTTCGCCTCCGGCACCGCCGTTATCCAAGTTAAGCAAGAGATCTACGCCATCGCGAACAGATGCAATCATCCCATTTTCTGAGGAAGCAGCTATTACAGCCCCCCAAAATAAATCTTGTCCCTTTACCGAAGAAACACTAATAATTATTTTTGGATACTCTTTCTCGTCAATTCTCACAGAAACTTGGCCTTGCTCAATCTCACTCAACTGCTGTCTGAGAATTTCCAGCGTTTTCTCCAGCCCTTCCAGCGTTTCCACAGACTGAAGCGGCATAACTCCTCTAACATCCAAAAAATAGTTACCGTCCAAAGACTGGAGCAGCTCTTTATAAATCAGTAAGGCCAGCCTTGGATCGCCGCAGGGATTGCCACC